>NZ_CFIGVI010000006.1:0-120520 GCF_984588085.1 Wandonia sp. | reverse complement strand
TTATTTAGGTGGTTGAGTTCTGCAAAACCATATTACGTGAAGGCGGGAGATCCTTCACAGACCTCCTGCTTTTCTAAAAAGTTTTATCGGACCTAGAGATTATTTATATTCTTGTAAGACTTTTTTGCTCCCCAATTTTACGGTTATAAAATCTACATCCAGTTTGGGAGACCGGGCAGGAGAGTATTCCCTTCCATAGTAGATGATCTGTAGATGTAATTTATTCCATAATTCTTTTGGAAACCATTTTTTAGCATCTTTTTCTGTTTGCTCCACATTTTTTCCGTTGGTCATTCCCCAACGCGTTAGCAGACGATGAATGTGTGTATCAACAGGAAAAGCAGGAACGCCAAATGCCTGTGACATGACAACTGAAGCCGTTTTGTGTCCCACTCCGGGGAGCTCTTCCAATAAATCCATGTTTTCAGGAACTTCACCATCGTATTTGTCTATCAAAATTTGTGATAGGGTATAGATTGCCTGCGATTTTCGGGGAGAAAGTCCGCAGGGACGGATAATCTCCTTTATTTCATCCACGGATAATTTGACCATATCAAACGGATTGTCGGCACGTTTAAACAGAATGGGAGTGATCTGGTTGACCCGGGCATCTGTACATTGCGCAGACAAAAGAACAGCGATTAGCAAGGTGTAAGGATCTTTGTGATCAAGAGGAATAGGAGTTTCCGGGTACAACTTCTCCAATTCTTCAATAATATATTCAGCTTTTTCCGCTTTCGTCATTTTCGTTAATTTTAAATCCGTTTCGTAGAAAGTTCATGAATTCGGAAAACCCTTTTTTACTGGTAAAAACGCCCAACATGGTTTTGAAAAGAGAAGGTGTATTCCGGTTGTGTTCATTGGTTTCCTGTTTTCTGGGTTGCAATTCAACTCCTTCCGGATGATTTACAGGTTCTCCATCTTCCAGTTCACTGAGTCTTTGTTTGAAGGAAGGTTCGTTTCTTACAAGTGAATCCGCCTGTGCAAAATTTCGTTTGGCTGCTTCCATATACCCCAGTTTCTCCATGAGAAGTCCCAGGTTATTCAATGCAACAGCATCTTCGGGATCTAATTTAACAGCGATTTCATAGTCTGTAATCGCTCCTTCCGTATCACCAAAAAAATCGCGAACATACGCCCGGCTGGAGTATCTGTAGGAATACTCAGGGTCGAGTTCGACAGCCTTATTCATATCAGCGAGAGACTCCTTTTTTTTATTCAGGTGAAGAAAAACCGTTCCTCTTTCACATAATAGAACCGGATTGTGAGGATCTTCCTTCAAACAATAATTTAGAAGAATTAATGCTTCTTCCGGTTTTCCGTTTTTCAGTAAAACGATTGCTTCTTCGTGCTTTTTGTTGCTATACATTTGTTACCTTCGGTTTCTGAATTCTTACAAAAATATGGACTTTCCCCAATATCGACGTTATTCAAACGGTTCTTCTTATTTTAAAATCCTGGATGATCGCACTTTTATTGAGTATCAGATAGTAGGAAACCGGGTGTTTGAACACCGTATTACAGCCCAACAATATCCGGAAATTCTGCGCATCAAAGAAATGCTGGGGTTAGAGTTGCCCGGAATCGAGGTAGCAGACGGTGAAGATGTCGAGAGTTTACAGGCTAGATAAGTATTTTGGGGATACAAGATATTTGTAAGACTCTGTCCAATAGTTTTTTCGAAAAAAATCCTGTCAAATCAAGGGAAAACAAGAAAAGAACCGTACTTTTGTAGCCCAATTTTCGCAAACACATGATCGATACAGAATTATTCGTAGCCAAAAAGTTATACCCGTTTCAGGAGAAAGCCGTTAATACAATTGTTGATGACTTGAAGGAAAATGGTGCGAATTATAATTTGTTGTATCAGTTGCCTACAGGAGGGGGGAAAACAGTCATATTTTCCGAAATTACCCGCCGTTATATTGAACACTGGGGCAAAAAAGTATTGATTCTTACCCACCGGATAGAGTTATCTGTTCAGACAAGTAAGCAGCTGTCCGCTATAAGGGTGAATAATAAAATCATAAACAGTGAAGTAAAAGAACTACCGGATCAGGATGAGTACATGTGCTTTATTGCTATGGTTGAGACACTGAATAATCGTCTGAATGAAAACGATAACTTTATAGAAGATATCGGTTTGGTAATTGTGGATGAGGCGCATAATAATAGTTTTCGTAAAATTTTCCAGTTTTATGAAGGAGCTAATATTCTTGGTGTAACAGCAACTCCGTTAAGTTCGAATAAAGCATTACCTCTGAATGATAACTATGATAAGTTGTTGGTGGGAGAGAGTATACTTTCACTTATTCAGGGAGGATATCTTGCTGATGCAGAAACCTATACGTACGACGTTAATCTGCATGGTTTGAAAATCGGATCAAATGGTGATTTTACGGTAAGTAGTTCCGAGTTGGTGTACGGAAACTATTTTATGCAGGAGAAACTTTTGTTTGCTTATGAAGAAGTAGCAGTAGGTACTAAAACACTTATTTTCAACAGCGGTATTGAAACTTCTGTACGCGTCTACGAAACATTTAAGAAGCGTGGTTACCCGATCCGACATCTGGACAGTACTTTTAGTGACAAAGACCGAAAGGATATTCTGGAGTGGTTCAAATATACAAAAGATGCGATTTTGTCTTCTGTTGGAATTCTTACAACCGGTTTTGATGAACCGACGGTTGAAACCATTATTCTGAATCGGGCTACCCGCTCGTTGACTTTGTATCACCAGATGATTGGTAGAGGTTCGCGAAAGTTACCTCATAAAGATCGTTTCAAGCTGATTGATTTGGGGAATAATGTTCGTCGTTTTGGTTTGTGGCAAGACTATATCAATTGGCAGGATGCCTTCAAATTTCCGGATCGTTTTCTGGAATCAAGATTATCCGAAGAGGATGATATTCAGTTCGAAGTAGAGTACGAATTTCCTCCGCACTTACGTAACAAGATTGATGAAGAGTTTTTGAATGCTTTCTCCATGAAGGATACGTATTATGAGTGCATTGATAACGGTCAGAAAGGAAAAGATGCAGTTGAGTTAAGCGTTCGAAACCATGCCGATGCGATTATTAAAGCTGTAACCAACTTTTATGACGGATTGGAACTACAGGAATTTCTGCAGGAGCACGTTGAACACAGACTGAAACAATATACCAAGTGCATTTCCAAGAGCACAGCCAACTATTTTAAATACCTGATGGAAACGTATAATCGTCAACTTCGTCAGGTTCTTCGTAACGAACTCGACGACGAAGAGGAAGACGATGAATAGGAAATTAACCCTTTAAAATTCCACCACATATTCCGCTACTCCAAAAGAGGGACATAATACAGAATCGAGATGTATTTCAGTGGCCAGGTTTACGATATAAAATCGTACATACTTGTTCCCGGCGACTGCACAGCTTAGCGTGTCATTATAAACAGACCCCGTGTATTCGTATGAGGTAATCGGACAGCAATCTTCACAATCTGTTCTGCCGTTTAATTTCTGAATAGTAACCTGATCGGCTGTGTTCTGCGGATTAACGTTCCGGATAATCCATTTAATCTCGGAGCGAGCTTCTACCGAAAAATTATGTATGTATGCTTCATTAGTAGATAGCTGCGAAAAATAGATGGTAAACTCTTCCGAAAAATAGTCACTTTTCTCAAATACAATGCGATATTCTTCCGATTTATCCCGTTGAAAGGTGATACTATACTTTCCGGTAGCATCACTTGTTACAGAAGTTACCAAATCTGGTAGTCCTCCACCTGCGGGGATTTTAAACAACTTAATGGTTCCGCTTTGAAGTCCTCCTCCCAATGAACTGTCCGATATAGTTCCTTCAATAGTGAATTCAATGACATCCTTTTTGCAGGAAGAAAAAAGAGAAAAGAGGATGAGAAAAGCAACAAATCTCATGATACAATTTTCAGTAAATATACGAATATCATCATTGCATTCTGAACATTTAAGGTAGAAACCCTATCTTCGCAATCGTGATGAAATTTTTGCAAAGCATAGTGATTATTATGGCCGCTGCCTTTATGGTATTGGAAAATCATTCATTTTCTCAGACTTTTCTGTTCAAAGGACGGCAAAGTTTTCAGAACGAAGTAGTCTGGTCTGTGTATTCAAATGAAATTTATCATGGAAACAGATATTCCGGAGGAACTTTATCCTACACGATTATAGATAATCAATTATATGTTGGGTCAGGAAGGTATACGGATGACTGCGCTTACACAATAAGGGATAACGAAATTTTTATAGGAAGAAGCCGTTTTTCCAATGACCAGGTTTATACAATCAGAGAAAATAAAATTTACGCTGGAAACAGTACATATTCCGGGGATATATTGTTCACCTATAACAAAGGAAAAATATACCGGGGAGACTCAACATTTTTGAGTGACATACTATTTACTGTTGAGGAAGGTGAAGACTTTGACCTTCGTATTATAGCTTGTATAATCGGACCCTTTTAATTCACATTAATTATGAAGATAAAAATTACTTTTTTCTTATCTGTATTTCTTGTATTGACAGGTTTTTCATCTGCTCAGACGGATCGTTTATTAACCGATGGAAAAGACTCTGTAATTGTTTTTTCAGAGAGAATTCCATCAGAAATTGCAGATACATTGGCTTTCGTGAATTTTAATGCGGGAAATGTAAAGTCGGTGGAAAGTAGAAAAGGAATTCTTATCAATTTTAATGACCAGCACCGAAGGATACTTTCTTCATCGGAAGTAATAGAACTTCAACTCAATGATACTGTTTTTTCCCTGACCAATGTGGAAGATATCCTGATTAAAAACCCAGGGGCAGGAGAAGTACTGAAATTAAATCTGATTCCTATTATTAGCGGTGAATCTGCTAAATTTGAAGATGTCAGTTCGGAAGGACTTAAACTGACAATACTTGAGAAAAAACCGGAAGAACCTGTTTTTAAAGATGACAGAGTGGTATTTGGTATCTTATTTTTAGTACTTGCCGCTATTTTTTATACCTCTTCAAAATCAAACAGCCGTTTCTGGACGCGTTTTTATACAATCATTCCGGCATTATTCCTTTGTTATTTTATTCCTGCGATATTGACAACATTCGGGCTGATTTCATCTGAACACTCACGTCTTTATCCGATGGCAAGAGATTATTTATTGCCGGCCAGTTTGATCTTAATGACCTTGAGTATCGATTTGAAGGGCTTAATTAATCTTGGACCGAAAAGTCTTATAATGTTTGTCGCAGGAACAGTTGGAATCATTTTGGGTGGAGTAGGAGCTGTCTGGTTGTTCTCTATTTTTAGTCCGGAGACTGTCGGTGGAGAAGGTAATGAAGCTACCTGGAGAGGGTTGGCGACGTTGGCAGGAAGCTGGATCGGTGGTGGTGCCAATCAAACAGCTATGTTCGAAATTTACAAATACAAAGAGTCTTTATATGGGGCTATGATTACTGTTGATATTGTTGTGGCAAATATCTGGATGGCTTTGGTACTTTTCGGAATTGAAAAGCGTAAAAAACTGGATAAATGGTTGAAAGCAGATAATACAGCCATTGATGAGTTGGTACATAAGATGGATGCTTTCCAGAAATCTGTTTCAAGACAGGCCGGAGTAAAAGATTATATGATAATGGCCGGATTGGTATTCGGAATAGTTGCTATCGCACACTTTTCAGCGGGATATTTATCCGAGTTTTTTGCCAGCCGGACAGAAACACCGGAGCAGGATACGTTAGCCAATTATTTTTTCTGGTTGGTGGTTCTGGCAACTGTTTTCGGGTTTATTCTTTCGTTTACAAAAGCAAGAAACCTGGAAGGGGTAGGAGCGTCAAAAATAGGATCGATTTTTATTTACATTCTTGTGGTAACGATTGGAATGAAAATGGATATTACACGAATTTTTGAAAATAAACTTCTCATACTGGTTGGATTAGTCTGGATGGCAATTCATGTCGGGATACTGGTGTTGGTTGCTAAGTTAATTCGTGCTCCATATTTCTTTCTGGCTGTAGGTAGTCAGGCAAATGTTGGAGGAGCTGCATCAGCTCCGGTTGTTGCAGGAGCATTCCACTCATCATTAACTACCGTAGGAGTTATCATGGCAGTCTTTGGATACTTTGTCGGAACAGTTGGTGCAATAGCCTGCGCAGAATGGATGAGGATCGTAGCTCCGTAAAGTAATCGAATAGATATTAAAAATAAAAAACGCTGTTTCTAAAGGAAACAGCGTTTTTTTTATTCATCAACCAAAAGGGAAGAAGGTCTTACTCTTCCTCTTCTTTCTTTGTTTTTTTCGGTTTTTTATTCTTTTCAATATCGATTTTCAACTCCTCACCGTTTTCACCAAGATCAATTTTGATCGAATCTCCTTCCTGTAGATTGGCTTTGATAATCTCTTCTGCCAATGGATCTTCAATATATTTTTGGATGGCTCGCTTCAATGGTCTTGCTCCGAATTTTTGATCATAACCTTTATCTACAATGAAATCTTTTGCTTTCTCGGTCATCGTCATATCATAACCAAGATTGTTAATACGACCGTATAGTTTGTTGATTTCAATATCGATAATTTTGTGGATGTCTTCACGCGTAAGTGACTTGAACAGAATCATGTCATCAATACGGTTCAGGAATTCAGGAGAGAAAGCTTTTCTGAGCGCATTTTGAATCACACCTTTTTGTGCTTCTTCTTCCTGATCTTGTTTTGCTTTTGTTCCAAATCCAACTCCTGTTCCAAAATCCTGAAGTTGACGGGCACCGATATTTGATGTCATAATGAGAATTGTGTTCTTGAAGTCAACTTTTCTTCCCAATCCATCTGTCATGTGACCGTCATCCAAAACCTGTAACAACAAATTGAATACATCAGGATGTGCTTTCTCTATTTCATCCAGAAGAATGATGGAGTAGGGCTTACGGCGTACTTTCTCCGTCAATTGACCTCCTTCTTCGTATCCGACATATCCGGGAGGCGCTCCAACCAGTCTGGAAATAGAGAACTTCTCCATATATTCAGACATGTCTATTCGAATAAGAGCTTCCTCGGTATCAAAAAGATACTTGGCAAGTTCTTTGGCTAACTGCGTTTTTCCCACTCCTGTTGGCCCCAGAAAGAAGAACGATCCGATGGGTTTATTCGGGTCCTTCAGTCCGGCACGGTTTCGCTGAATCGCACGAACTACTTTTTGAACAGCTTCAGACTGACCGATAACGCGTTTGTGCAACTCTTCGGCCATTGTAACCAGCTTTCCGCTTTCGGACTGAGCAACACGTTGTAAAGGAATTCCTGTCATCATGGATACTACTTCGGCAACATGTTCTTCGGTTACCTGAATACGATGAGATTTGGATTCCTCTTCCCACTTTGTTTTGGCTTCTTCCAGTTTCTCCTGCAGTTTTCTTTCCGTATCACGCAATTCAGCTGCTTTTTCATACTGCTGACTTTTGATAACGTTGTTCTTTTCTTCTTTGATCTTCTCAATATCAGCCTCAATATCAATGACTTCTTTAGGGACATTGATATTAGTAATATGAACACGTGACCCCACTTCATCCAATGCATCGATTGCCTTGTCAGGTAAGTGGCGATCCGAAATATAACGATCCGTCAATTTGACACACATTTCTATAGCTTCCGGAGAGTAAATAACATTGTGGTGTTCTTCATAACGTTCCTTGATGTTATTGAGGATCAAAATAGTTTCATCAATCGTTGTTGGTTCAACCATTACTTTTTGGAAACGACGTTCCAAAGCACCGTCTTTCTCAATATACTGACGATACTCATCCAATGTTGTAGCTCCGATTGCTTGCAGTTCGCCCCTTGCCAAAGCAGGTTTAAACATATTGGAAGCATCCAGAGAACCACTTGCTCCCCCGGCTCCGATAATCGTATGGATTTCATCTATGAACAGAATAATGTCCGGAGATTTTTCAATCTCACTCATTACTGCTTTCATTCTCTCCTCGAATTGTCCTCTGTATTTAGTTCCTGCCACAAGAGACGCAAGATCTAGTGAAACAACACGTTTGTTAAAAAGTACACGGGATACTTTTCGTTGAACAATGCGCAGCGCAAGTCCTTCAGCAATAGCACTTTTACCTACACCGGGTTCACCGATCAGGATAGGGTTATTCTTCTTTCTTCGTGATAATATCTGACTAACACGTTCAATTTCTTTTTCACGTCCGACAATCGGATCCAGTTTCCCCATTTCGGCCATTTTTGTAAGATCACGACCAAAATTATCCAATACAGGAGTTTTGGATTTTGAGTCTGTTCCTTTACGTTGACCGGGAGTACCATATCCGCCGCCTTCCTGTGGGTCTTCATCCGAAGCCCCGGGAAATTCGGACTTAGGTAATTTTCCTTCTTCTAACATAAGTTCAAGTTCGTCTTTAACATTTTCATATAAAACGCCATACCTGTTCAATAAACGGCAGGCGAGGTTGTTCTCATCCTTCAATATTGATAGTAACAAATGCTCAGTTCCGATAAGCGGGCTTTTAAACAATTTAGCCTCCAGATAAGTAATCTTTAAAACTCTTTCAGCTTGCTTAACCAATGGAATGTTTGTCATTGAAGCATTCGTTGGTTTTGCTGTTTTTAACAACGTGCTTTCCAGTTCCTTGCGCAGAGCACCAAGATCCACATTGAATTCCTTGATAAGGCGTATTCCAAGCCCTTCGCCTTCGCGAATCATTCCTAATAATATATGCTCAACCCCTATAAAATCGTTTCCGATGCGTAAAGCTTCCTCTCTACTGAAAGAAATCACATCCTTAACGCGGGGAGAAAATTTTGCTTCCATAATTTACCTGTCATTTTTGAGTTCCTGATAAAACACAGTATACTCAGTTTACCAAAAATATAATTTAGTTTCTCAAAAACCGAAAAAAACAGATGCAATTTTCAACAGAATTTTGTTTATAAAATGCCGTTGCATTTGGTTTTTGTAGCTATCTTTTATGTATTTTCGAAACTTTATGGAATAGCAAACAATTTCCATGCAAATCTAAAATGATGTCAAAATGGCAGATGGAGAAAGAATAATACAGATTAACATTGAGGATGAAATGAAATCGGCTTACATCGATTATTCGATGTCGGTAATTGTTTCACGGGCGCTTCCTGATGTTCGGGATGGTTTTAAGCCGGTTCACAGAAGGGTTTTGTATGGAATGCAGGACCTTGGAGTTTATTCGAACAAAGCGCATAAGAAATCAGCAAGAATTGTAGGGGAAGTGTTGGGTAAGTATCACCCTCATGGAGACTCTTCAGTATATGATACAATGGTTCGTATGGCGCAGCAATGGTCTTTGCGCTATCCATTGGTGGACGGACAAGGAAACTTTGGTTCTGTTGATGGTGACAGTCCCGCAGCAATGCGTTATACGGAGGCCCGGCTTCGGAAAGTGGCTGAGGAAATGTTGTCGGATCTGGATAAGGATACAGTAGATTTTCGTCCAAACTTTGATGAATCTCTTCAGGAGCCTTCAGTTCTTCCTACTAAAGTACCAAATCTTCTTGTAAACGGGGCGTCAGGTATCGCAGTAGGTATGGCTACAAATATGGCTCCTCACAACTTGTCTGAGGTAGTCGATGCTACTATAGCCTATATCGATAACCGCGATATTGAAATCGCTGAGTTAATGCAGTATGTGAAAGCACCCGATTTTCCTACCGGAGGTATTATCTATGGATATGAAGGGGTGAAAGATGCATTTGAAACAGGTCGCGGACGTGTTGTAATGCGTGCAAAAGCTACTATTGAAGAGGAAGAAAACGGTAGGTCATATATCATTGTCAATGAGATTCCTTATTTGGTAAATAAGGCCGAGATGATTAAGAAAACAGCCGATCTGATCAATGATAAGAAGATTGATGGTATTTCTGATATTCGTGATGAGTCTGACCGTAATGGTATGCGTGTGGTTTATGAATTGAAACGCGATGCAATTCCAAATGTAGTACTTAACAAGTTATTTAAGTTCACACAGCTACAGACTTCCTTCTCAATTAATAATATTTGTTTGGTAGATGGACGTCCGAGATTATTGAATCTGAAAGAACTGATTCATTATTTCGTTGAGTTCCGTCACGAGGTGGTGATTCGCCGTACTCGTTTTGAATTGAAAAAAGCTGAAGACCGGGCGCATATTCTGGAAGGGCTTATTATTGCTTCGGATAATATTGACGAAGTTATTGCTATCATCCGGGCTTCCAAGTCTCCTGATCAGGCAAGAGAAAACCTGATGACAAGATTTGAACTATCGGATCTACAGGCGAGAGCGATTGTTGATATGCGTCTTCGTCAGTTGACAGGACTGGAACAGGATAAGTTACGTACTGAGTACAATGAATTGTTGGAAATAATCAAAGATCTCAAAGATATTCTAGATCGTGAAGAACGAAGAATGGAGATTATTAAGGATGAGTTAGCCTACATAAAAGAGAAGTATGGGGATGAAAGACGTTCGGTTATAGAGTACTCTGCCAGTGAAATGAGAATAGAAGACCTTATTCCTGATGAGGAAGTGGTTGTTACTATTTCACACGCCGGATATATTAAACGAACTAATCTTGCTGAATATAAAGTTCAAAACAGAGGAGGAGTAGGATCGAAAGGTTCGACTACAAGAGATAAAGACTTTCTGGAACATCTTTTTGTTGCTACAAATCATAACTACCTGCTGATCTTTACAGAAAAAGGACGTTGTTTCTGGATGCGTGTATTTGAAATTCCTGAAGGAAATAAAACATCCAAAGGACGGGCCATTCAGAACCTCATAAATATTGAACAGGATGATAAAGTAAAAGCGTACATCAATGTAAATGATCTGAAAGATCAGGAGTACGTGGAAAACAACTTTATTGTTATGTGTACAAAGAGAGGAGTTATTAAGAAAACGTCTTTGGAGGCGTACTCCCGTCCTCGAACAAATGGTATCAATGCTATCAATATCCGTGAAGACGATGAGTTGTTAGAGGCAAAACTGACTAATGGTTCAAATGAGATTATACTTGCGGTAAAATCAGGTAGAGCAATCCGTTTTAATGAATCAACTGTGCGTCCAATGGGTAGAACTGCCTCCGGAGTAAGAGGAGTAAATATTTCTGAAACCGATGAAGTGATCGGAATGATCTGCATCCAGGAAAATTCAGAAACGATTCTGGTGGTTTCCGAAAACGGTTACGGTAAACGATCGTATCTGAATGATCCAGAAGATGGGGAACCTGTATATCGTATTACGAATCGGGGTGGTAAAGGTGTGAAAACATTAAATGTTACAGATAAGACCGGTCCGTTAACAGCGATCAAAACCGTGACGGATGAGGATGACTTGATGATTATCACGCAATCCGGAATGGCAATTCGAATGCATGTGGCTGATATTCGCGTTATGGGACGTACAGCGCAGGGAGTAAAACTAATCAACCTGAAAGGGAAAGAAAGTATAGCTGCCGTTGCTAAAGTTCCACGTTCGGACGAGGAAGAGGATATGTACGACGAAGAGAACGGTGGAGAAATGAATGATAATGGCACTATTGTTGATGATAACAACAATGTAGAAGAATAAGGTTAAATTGAGTGAATTATGAAAATAGTTAAATATTCAGCCGTGTTTTTGACGGCCGTTATGATTACAACAGGCGCATTTTCTCAGAAGAAAAACGAGACCAATGCTGCTATGGATTATCAATCGTATGAAAAGGCTTTGATGTCCCAGGATATGGATGGAGCAAAGAAATCACTTCTTTCAGCTAAAAATTGGATTGATGAAGCTGCGGAACATCCGGATACAAAAGAAAGTGTAAAAACTCTTTTCTATAAAGGTAAAATATACCTTGGACTTTCCATGTTGGGATTGATGAGTGAGGACGCAGAATTGAAAGAACTGGCGACAGAAGAAAATGCGCAAAAAGGTATTGATGCATTTAAAAAATCGTACGAATTGGATTCGAAAGGACGTTATCGCGATGATATCAAAACAATGGCTTTTATGGTGCGTGAGCAGTCTATTCGTGAAGGAGTGAAACAATTCCAGGAGCAAAAATTTGAACAGGCAATGGAATTGTTCGAAACATCTGTTGTAATGATGGATGTAATCGGACAAACGGACTCGTTGGCTATTTATAATATGGCTTTGGCTGCTGATCGAAGTAAAAATTTCGATAAAGCTTTCGAATATTATGATAAAGCGGCTCAAGTGGGGTATAATGTACCTGGATCATATACTTTAGCATCTAACGCATTGCGTGAGCAGGGTAAAAACGAAGAAGCTTTGGCTTATGTAAAAACTGCCCGCGAGAAATTCCCGAACGATCAGGATCTGATCATCCAAATGGTGAATATTGCCCTTAGCTCCGGAGATAATGAAGTAGCTGAGAAAAGTTTGAACGATGCGATTGCAAAAGATCCGGAAAACAAACAATTGTATTTTGCAATTGGTACCGTGTATGATCAGTTAGGGAAAAATGAAGAAGCAGTAAAATCATTCGAGAAAGCGATTCAGATTGACCCTAAGTATGAAGATGCAGTATACTCGTTGGGAGCACACTACGTTAACTTGGCAGCTGCTCAATTTGAAGAAGCTTCTAAAATGAAGTTGGGTGATCCTGATTATGAAGGATTGAAAAAAGAATCGGAAGATAATTATAAGAAAGCAATTCCGCATCTTGAAAGATCATTAGAGTTAAATCCTCAGAATGTGGATGTAATGAATACGCTTTTCCAATTGTACAGAAAACTTGGAGATAGTGCCAAAGCACTTGAATACAAGAAAAGAATGGATGCGTTGAAAAACTAATTACGTAGTATATGTTAAAAAAGCGGGTTCGGTAATGAATCCGCTTTTTTTTGGATTGAAATTTGTTGTATATTGTTCAAAAAGAAAAGAATGAGACAAATACTATCATTGATTGCAACTGTTCTGTTGATAGGAGCAGGTTATGGACAACAATTAAAAATTGACGCCTCTCAGGCTAAAGTTGCTTTCTATTTTCATGGAGATAAAGTGGATGGTACAGTAAGTGGTTTTGAAGGAATCATAAAATTTGACCCGTCAACTCCTTCTTCTGCAGAAATATCAGGAAGTGTAAAAGCAGGTACAATCAATACCGGAAATAAAATGCGGGATAAGCATCTTGCTTCTTCTGATTTTTTTCATGCAGAGAAATTTCCTGAGATTCGATTCCGTGCAGCTGAAGTGAAAAAGGAAGGGGAAAACTATACGGTTAGAGGTAAATTAACGATTAAAGATACACCAAGGGAGGAATTATTTAAAATGTCCGTGAAAGAAGGAAAGTTGATTTTTACTTCCTCAATTAATTCGGCAGATTACGGAATTATGGAGAAAAAGAAACGAGAAGATTCTCAAGTTGATATTACAATAGAGATTCCGTTATTGTAAGTGATACTTTTTGTAGTTTTGAGTCCGTCTATTAGGCGGACTTTTTTATGCGCAAAATTGGAATTATAGGAGGAGGTGCAGCAGGTTTTTTCGCTGCAATACAGTGTAAGTTACTGAACCCGGAAACGGATGTCACAATCTTGGAGAAAACTTCAAAAGTTTTAGCAAAAGTTAAAATTTCAGGAGGGGGCAGGTGTAATGTAACGAATGTGGAGTCAGACCCTGTAAAACTGGCTGCCAAATATCCTCGTGGAGAACGACAACTGAAGAAAGCATTCCGGGATTTTTCTACGACAGATACGATTCGTTTTTTTGAAGAAAGAGGTGTTCCATTGATTGCTCAGGAAGATGGTTGTATTTTTCCGGTATCACAGGATTCCCAGTCGATCATAGATTGCTTTCTTAATGAGTGTGCCCGCTTGAATATTGAAGTAAAGAAGAACTTCAGAATGGAGAAAATAGAACAGGTTTCCAACGGTGGTTTTGCGCTGATAGCAGAAAATGCAAGCCTGTTTTTCGATAAAGTGATTATTTGTACCGGAGGGGCTCCCAAAAAGAGCCATCTATTGTGGTTGGAAGAACTCAATCAGCCGGTGATTGATCCGGTTCCTTCTCTCTTTACCTTTAATATGCCTGGAAATCCGATAACAGAGTTGCAGGGAAGTGTTGTGAAACATGCAATAACTAAAATTCCGGGAACTAAATTGACAGCAGAAGGTCCCTTATTAATTACTCACTGGGGTATGAGTGGTCCGGCTATTCTTGTACTATCAGCCTGGGGAGCAAGAGTGTTGGAGGAAGTTGGTTACGAATTTAAAGTAACCGTGAATTGGACCGGAATTAAAAATGAAGAAGAGATCCGAACCGAATTGAGACATTGTGCAGCGCAAAATGCGAATAAAAAACTGGATAAATTTGGTGTTTTTGGTTTGACACAGCGACTTTGGAGTTTTCTTCTGGATAAATTTCAAGTCAATAAAGAAAAAGCCTGGAAAGAACTGAATAAAAAAGAATTCAACCGATTGGTAAACGGGTTGATGAATGATGAGTATCCTGTTTCCGGGAAAACTACCTTCAAAGAAGAGTTTGTTACTGCCGGTGGAGTTGACTTATCGCATGTGAACGTGAGTAATATGGAGAGTAAGATCATTCCGGGATTACATTTTGCAGGTGAAATTCTGGATATCGATGGTATAACCGGTGGGTTTAATTTTCAGGCAGCCTGGACAACAGCCTATCTGGCGGCAAAAGGAGCTGTTTCCTGATCTTCATTTATTCCATCCTTTTGTCTAAAAAAAACAGGGATTCCCCTCTGTTGTTACAAGTGTTTTCTTTTGATTTTTGTTGAATAATGGTTGTCCTAATACCATTGACTATGAAATCAATTAAAAACAAATAGCTATGAAAAGCGTAAAAAAAAGCAGACTTTTACTAGTAGTATTATCAGGAGCGTTATTAATTTCTTGTAACAGAGAAGGGTGTATGGACTCTTCGGCTTTAAATTATGATGCCGAAGCAACAGTAGATGATGGAAGTTGTGTCTATACTGAAGATGTACCTCAACCTAGAGAAAATCATTACTATTCGCTTGTTTCTCATAATGGAGATACTTTAGAGCAAGGCTCTGTACCATACCTATATGGATTAGCACAATCACATATGGATTTTGATAACTATGTCTTGTCATTTTATATAAATGACTCACTAACAAATGGAGTATTAGTAGGAGGTTCCTGCCTGATTAATGAAGATTTTACGCTTGTTGATAGTGCGGTAACAGGGGGAGTTGACCCAAATTCGAATCGTGTTGGTATCCAATCATACTTAACTGGTGGTATGGCATACACGAGTCACACTGGACATGTTAGTATTCAAGATGTAGAAATACACGATTTTCATCCAGGTGACCAAGATGATATAAACAAACGAATCACACTTACTCTACGCTTTGATGGTGTCTTTCATACAGATAGTTTAGAGACTGTACCTGCTACTTTAACTATGGTTTTTAGTAATTAGAAAATTCCCTGAAAAGCTAGTTTAAGTTTAGTCAGCATTGAATTTTATTAAGTGCGTTTTGTGATTCTTTACAAAACAAAATTTCACCTCAGAAAGTCGTAATAGCATGGCTTTCTGAGGTAAATGCGTTAAAAATACATCGAAGTAACCTCTTTGGATTGAATAATAAGCACCGGAATTTTATACTTATTAGTGAGAAGTCCCTGGTGGAAGCTATCCAAAGCGGGAATAAGGCTTTCCGTGTGATAAGCAACAGCTATAAGATCAGCATTGATCTCATCAGCGTATTTCAGAATTTTTGAAGAGTAACTCCCTGAAGTATCGAACATGTGAATAGAAGCATTCACTCCAAGGTTTTCAAACTTATCCTCAACCAGTTTAATTCTGTTTTTCATTTGACGAGACAAGATTTCATCCCGTTGATTTTCAGCAATAACGTGTACTCTTGCGTTGAACAGATAGGCAATATCTGCTGCAAAAGAAATAATCTGAATACTCTCTTTCGTTGTATCAATAGGAACAACAATGTTTTCGATCTTTTCAGGAGGTGTAGAGTCCTGAACGATATAAAAGGGAAGGTTGGTACTTCGAATAACCTTAATAGCATTGGAACCGAATACTTTTTGAAGCCCTTTGGCTCCATGTGTACCCATAATAACCTTACTACAGTTGTGTTTTTCAGCAATGCGGTTAATATCTTCAAAAATAGAACCCGTAGTAACAAGGGGAGTGATTTTCGTATCGTATCCCGTTAAATCAAGAGAATCCACGTAATCCATCATTTTGTTCTGAGCGGCTTTCACTTTGGATTTGTCATCCACCAAGTGCAGAATTAATAATTCTGCTTTTGCAACCTTGGCAAGCAGAAGGGCGTGCCTGACAGCTGCGTGGGCGACTGCTGAAAAGTCGTGAGGAACGAGATAAATTTTCGAGTTCATAGCTACAGTTTAATACGGTTATTTATTGAATAACGATCTTTTCAATATAATTATTCAATGTTGTTTTAATATGCACAAGATACAATCCTTTTGGGATATGATCCAAATTGATTTTAACAGCTTTGTTCACAGTGTCTTGTGAATAGATGGTTTTACCCTGATTATCAATTATAGAAAGAGAAAAACGAGCCTCAGAAGCTTCTGAAGATACTTCTACAGTAAACTCTCCTTTACTGGGATTGGGGTAGATGTAGAGTTTTTCAAGTACGTTTTCTGTAAGCAGGAGAGGAGCGTGTCCTTTTTCGTAAACAGAGACATTATCTATGTAGGTATTGTTTCCTGATCGGTTAATATTTTGGAAAACAACAGATAGGTCCTGTCCGTTTACTCCAGTGAGGGGATATTTTCCCGTTCTCCATTGGTTTGCTTCCGGGACGTTGTCCCAGAAAATAGTAGCATCATAAGCAAGGTCAAGTCCGGTTAAGAAAGAGAGCGTATCGAAATGTGCGGAAGAACAACCTTCAGCAAGAAGAATATATAATGTGTCCTGTACATGAGAGGTGGAAGATCGTCTCAGGTAACTGTAATCAAATTCCAGAAACAGAGAATCACTTTGAGAAGGAAAGGAAATGAGGGGAGAAATGAGTTCGTCGCGTTGGTTGGCATTCGGACCGTATTGATAACCATTTATCCAGGCAGATTGCGTTCCCCAGGTTTTGTTGGGAACCTCAACTGTCGACCAGGTTCTGCTTCCATCAGGATTCGCAACTATCCAGTCTCCCGCACCGAACCCGTGCTCAAAACCATCGAGAAAAGGGATGTCTTTTGTCGGGCGAATATTAAACCGGTAAAAACGGGTATTGTTAATGAAATCATATTCCTCCGTTCCATTACCCAATTCTGCACGAATAATTAACTCATTTGTTCCTGTTTGATTACTCGTGAGTGTGGGGATATCTATTTGAACGGTTTCTCCGGGATTAAGTATGCCTGTCCAGTTTATAAATTGTTCTGTTGCTTCGTTTAAAGAATAAAAAATACTGAATTCTGAAAGAACAGTGGTTCCGGAGTTTTCAACGACTACATAGGGTTGTAGTGTTGATTGACAGAGTACATCCGTATTTTCATAAGTGGAGACAGTTTTAAGGTTCAAATCATGAAATGCTGCCAATGGATCTGTTGGTGTATGATTTTGTGCAAGGTGGAGAAAAGCAGCATGTGCATCAATCAACCCCATACCATAAGTATTGTCTTCACCCGGGATACCCAAATCAATAGCAGTTAGGTATAATGCCCACAAGATTTCCTCTCCGCTAACATCGGGAAAAGCTTCCTTTAAGAGTAAGATTACTCCCGAAACATGCGGAGTAGCCATGGAAGTTCCGGATAAATACGCATATTCATTTTGATTGTACGCACTTCTTACATTTTGTCCTGGGGCAACTACTTCAGGATGAATAATCAGAGAACCTGTTCCCGGACACTGTTTAGGCCCGCGACTTGAAAAATCAGAAATAGGAAATGGATAACTTAAATTCGCATTTACAGAACCTACTGAAAAAGTATTTACCTCTGACGTATTAATTCGTTGAGGGGCAGAAACGGTTGTATTAGAAGGTCCGAAATTCCCTCCGGCGAAAACATTGGCAATTCCAGCTGCTTCAATGGCATTCATAAGGTCAACAACAACTCCTTCACATTGCTCCTGATCTGCTCCGTCGTACCATCTCCAACTGTTATTGATTACATCCGGAACATCATGTGAGGTTGAGATATCTCCGTCGGGGTTTAGTGCCCATTCAAAAGAAGACATCATATCTGCAAGTGTAGGAAGACTTTCGACGGTAGTTCCGATATGGTCATTTGCCATCCAATAGGCGTTGAAAGCAATTCCAATGGTGTCGTTTGTTGCTCGTTCCAAGCCGGCAACAGTTCCCAGCACATGCGTTCCATGGCTGCTTCTTTGCCCATTAGGTACATCAGCGAATTGTCCGTGCCAGGTTGCCGATTCAGCTCTGAAGTTTCCGAGATAACGATCTGCGAAAGAAGGATGTCCCGGCCATACTCCTGTGTCGTAAATGAATACCTGTCTTCCTCGTCCGGTATAGCCCATATCCCAAAGAGGGCGTACGTTGCAAGCTAGTACACCGGGTTCAACTCCGTTTTCCATCTTTTCGGTAGCCGGCTGAATAAGCGGTTTCTCGTGCCAGATAAAATGATTGTTTTCCAGATGTATAGAGGCGATCTCATCAAATTGTTCCAGCTCGGGAAGTAGCTCGGGACGTATCTCACAAATAATAGCATTGATAATCCAGAAAGTTTGAATATTATTTATTTCCTGTGGATGTTGCACGAAAAAATCCCGTACGTTTCGTTGTTCCTGTCGGGCGATTGCCTGAAGTTCTGTGATTAGTTCAGGAACGCGGTCCGATATTCCTTTTTTCTCCTGTTTTTTCTGAGCATGAAAACTACGGGAATCAAATTTTTTGGTGAATTCAATCCGAATCCGTATATATTGATTCTGAGTATGTAGAATATGGTTGGAGAGGGTTTCGTCTATTTTAGATTGAGCAAATACCTGAGTTGAAAAAAACAAAACAAGAACCAAATGATAATATCTCATATTTGTGGATTTAAACCAAAAATAGAGTAAATTTGAACCTCTGCAAAATTCAGTATATCAATTTTTATGAGGAGTTTAGGTTTTATTGTATTTGTGATACTGCTTTTATTTGTTTTGGATGCCTATTTATGGTGGTCATTGAAGAAAACACTTTACATGGGATGGTATCGTTGGCTGATTCCACTTTCCAGTCTGATATTACTGACATCTTTCTATTTTGTGTTTAAAAGAGCCGGAGAAGGAGGGCATAATGCCATTTATTCATTGAATTTTATTGTCGGTCTGACATTTGGTATTGTCATCGCTAAGATTTTAATGGTTACCGTGTTTTTTGTAGAAGATGTCGTACGTGTGGCATTGTACGTTGGGGAACAATTCTCTTCGAGAGGACATACAGAGTTGGCCGGGAGGCGTACGTTTGTAAGGAATCTGTCTTTGGCTGTTGCTTCTGTTCCTCTGGCAGGAACATTATGGGGGATCACACGAGGAAAATATCACTACATGACAAATCGGATGGACCTTTATTTTAAAGACCTTCCGGAAGCTTTTGATGGTTTTAAAGTAATCCAGTTTACGGATTTTCATGCCGGAACATTTGATCATCCTTCTGAAGTAGCCAGAGGGCTGGAATTATTGCAAAAGGAAGAAGGAGATGTGATTGTTTTTACAGGAGATGCTGTAAACAATCGTTCTGAAGAATTAGAGCCTTTTGTATATATGTGGAAGCGATTACATGCGAAGTATGGTAAATTCAGTATTCTTGGCAACCATGATTATGGACACTATATCTCGTGGGATAGTGAAACCGATCGTATAGAGAACTTGCAAAAGTTATTTGATTACCAAAAGGAGGCCGGTTTTGACTTGTTGCGAAATCAACATCGGGTTATCGAAAAAGAGGGAAGCAAACTGGCATTGATAGGGGTTGAAAACTGGGGAAATCCTCCTTTTCCGCAATATGGAGACTTAGATAAAGCTATGGAAGGTGTACCTGCAGATTGTTTCAAAATTCTCTTGTCGCACGATCCTGATCACTGGGAAAAAGTCAGACAACACCCTGAGAAAATCGGGTTAACGTTAAGTGGTCATACCCACGGAGCTCAGTTTGGAGTAGATATACCGGGGTGGAAGTGGAGTCCTATAAAGTATCGTTATAAGAGATGGTTGGGGTTATATGATGAAGATGAAAGCTATCTTTATGTGAACAGAGGATTTGGTTTTCTTGGTTTTCCCGGAAGAGTAGGGATGCGACCGGAAATATCTGTATTTACTTTGCGTAAAGGAGAGCGTAGAACATCCTAAAAGACTTATATAGCATAAAAAAACGCTGCTCTATCTGAGCAGCGTTTTTTTTATTTTTAACTGTATCATTAGTGTTCTTTCGAAGCCAGATAACGTTCTGCGTCTAGTGCAGCCATACATCCGGTTCCTGCTGCTGTAATAGCCTGACGATAGTTTTTATCGGCAGCATCTCCTGCAACAAATACTCCGGCTACATTTGTTTTGCTTGTTCCGGGTTCTTGATACTTAATATACCCGGTTTCATCCAAATTAATGTAATCTTTGAAGATATCTGTGTTGGGTTTGTGACCAATCGCAACAAAGAATCCGGTAGCCGGGATATCCTGCTCTTCTCCTGTAACGTTATTTTTTACACGAACACCAGTTACAACATCGTCTCCTAAAACTTCTACTGTCTCGGTATTGAAAAGGATTTCAATATTTGGTGTATTCTTCACGCGGTCTGCCATGATTTTTGAAGCACGGAACTCGTCACGTCTGACCAACATGGTAACTTTTGTACAAAGCTTTGATAAATAATGAGCTTCCTCACAGGCAGAGTCACCGGCTCCTACAATAACAGTCTCCTGACCTCTGTAGAAGAATCCGTCACATACCGCACAGGCTGATACACCACCTCCGCTTTGCAGAAATTTCTGCTCGGAAGGAAGTCCCAGATATTTAGCGGACGCTCCGGTTGCAATTATAATCGTATCAGCGTGAATTTCTTTGTTATCGTCCGTCCAGGCTTTGTGAACAGATCCTGAAAAGTCAACTTTGGTAATAAAACCTGGTCGAACAATTGTGTCAAAACGTTCGGCCTGTTGTTTTAACTGGATCATCATGTCCGGACCCGTCACTCCCTCGGGATATCCTGGGAAGTTTTCAACCTCATTGGTCGTCGTTAATTGCCCTCCGGGTTGAAGTCCTTCGTACAATATTGGTTGCATACTGGCTCTTGCTGCGTAGATAGCCGCTGTATATCCCGCAGGACCCGAACCTATAATTAAACAAGATGTTTTTTCTATTTCGCTCATATTTGTAAGTATATTCTCGTTGAAACCTACAAATTTAGCAATATTCTCTCGTAAGATGTGTGATTTTTGCTACAAAAGGAGGAAGGCTAAAATTTTTTTATACCCATAAAATAATACAGCTTGAATCCCGTTATAATAGTACCGATTAACAAAATGTAAAATTGTGAGCCTATGCAAAAAGTATTTACAAATTCAATTGCTCCAAAGGGCCAGGAGTTGAAAGAAGGTCCAAAACGTGCTTCATTAGATTTGATTTTAGCTTTTTCTAAGTCGGTTGAAGTAAAAAAGTCATCCCATAACCAATCAGTCTGTGTTCACCTGAACTGATTCGGGGAAAGAGAGACGGGCCGGCGAAATTTTCGCCGGCTTTTTTGTGTTCGATATTTTCAGGACAGCCTTTGATTATTTTTCTATTTTTGCGTAATTCACAAGCTATTATCAATAGTTCTAAAACAAAGTCCATGAGGTCATTTCTTGACTATTTTTTTCTTACACTGAAAGGAGCTGCTATGGGAGCAGCAGATGTTGTTCCAGGGGTTTCCGGAGGTACGATAGCGTTTATATCAGGGATTTATGAAGAGTTGCTGACAGCGATTAGTAATGTTAATTTAGAGGCGTTACGTAAACTAAGAAAAGAAGGAATAGGTGCTGCGTGGAAGTATATTCATGGAGACTTTTTGCTGGCTTTATTGACGGGGATATTTATTTCGGTTTTAACATTGGCAAAACTGATCAAATTTCTCTTGGAAAATCATGAAGTATTAATCTGGAGTTTCTTTTTTGGTTTGGTATTAGCCAGTACCTGGTTGGTAGGCAAGCAAATTCAGTCCAGAAGACCAGAGGTTATCGTAGGTTTTTTGCTTGGAGCCGGAGCAGCATATTGGATTACAACCATCGAGACAACAGCTGATGTACAGGCAAACTGGTACTTCTTTTTAAGTGGAGCAATAGCTATCTGTGCAATGATTTTACCTGGAATTTCAGGGTCGTTCATTTTGTTATTGATGGGATCCTATCATGCGGTTATAGAAGCTATTCATGATCGGGACCTGAAGTTGATTACTATCTTCGGAGCCGGATGTGTAGTAGGAATCCTCAGTTTTTCCCGTGTTCTTAAATTCCTTTTTAGTAGGTTTAAAACGGTTACACTTGCTGTTTTGACAGGTTTTTTGTTAGGATCATTGAATAAGATTTGGCCGTGGAAAGAGAATGTAGGAAGTACTCCTCTTACGATTCATTCAGATGGAAGAGAAGAGTGGTTGCAACGCAATGTAAGTCCTGATAATTTTTCGGGAGATTCGCAATTGGTAGGAGCAGTTCTTTTAGGTTTGGCGGGAATGGCAATTATTATTCTCCTTGAGCGATTTGCTTCCCGAAAACAAAAAGTAAATTAAACTAAACTTCTCGTTGAAAGATGACTAAATACGGTTTGATCGGAAGAAAGCTGGGACATTCTTTTTCTGTTAATTTTTTTTCTGAAAAATTTAAAAATGAGAATATTAAATCAGTTTACTTAAATTATGAGTTGAGCAATATTGATGAGATTCAGTCTGTATTGTTGGAAGAGAATTTGAAAGGATTGAATGTGACAATTCCATATAAGGAAGCTATTATTCCGTTTTTGGATGAGCTAACGGATGAAGCGGCGACAATTGGTGCTGTTAACACAGTTCTGTTTCGAGATGGAAAAACGATTGGAGCCAATACAGATGCGTTTGGCTTCCACCAGATGATAAAGCCTTTTTTGCTGAATACACATCACAAAGCACTTTTGTTTGGTAATGGTGGAGCAGCAAAAGCTGTAAAGTATGTACTTGAACAGATTGGTCTCGAAGTTCTGGTTGCTGCAAGGTCACCACGTGAAGGAGAGTTTCGCCTGGAAGATGTCAATGAATTGATGATCCGTCACTGTGGAGTTTTGGTGAACTGTACTCCGGTTGGGATGTTTCCGAAAGAAGATACAGTACTGAATATTCCATTTGAAGTAATACATTCAGACCACCTTGTTATTGATTTGATATACAATCCAAAAGAAACTATTTTTCTAAGAAAATCAAAGGCTAATGGAGCGGTCGTTTTGAACGGAGAAACAATGCTTCGGGAACAGGCATTACGGGCCTGGAAACTTTGGAATGAATAATGACACTACAAGAATTTATAGCAGAAGGAGAGCATCAGCGGCAGGATTTTAAATTCAGAGTAGATGATGCGAGAAAAATTGCAAGAACGATGAGTGCTTTTGCTAACTCAGAGGGAGGTAGGTTACTTATTGGTGTGAAAGATAACGGCAAAATTGCGGGGGTTGATCCTTCGGAAGAGATTCATATTATTGATGCAGCTGCTGATATGTATTGTACTCCTAAAGTTCCTTTTACAACTGAAGTATGGCAGGAAGGTCATAAGTTCGTTTTACTGGTATTTGTTGAGCCCTCGGAGGAAAAACCTCATAAATCTCCTGATGAAGAAGGAAAGTGGGTAACGTATGTGCGGGTTGGTGATAATACCTTGCTGGCAAATAAGATCCTTGTCAGGGTGTGGAAAAAGCAAAAAACCACCGTTACGAGACCGGAAGAAATGTCACAACCACAGCTTGATTTTTTAAGGCTGATAGCTTCAAAAGAAAAGTCTACATTATCATCTTTGTATCGAGATAGTTCATTAAAGAAAAGAGAGGTAGATGATCTTTTGGTTCTTTTTATTTGTTGGGGGTTGGTAGAACAACAAATCACACCGGAAGGGACGTTCTATTTTTCTGTGTAATTACTTTGTAAGTCAGGCGGTAAGAAAATTTGATTGCTGGACGTTTCGTTGATGTGCCTACCCAAGCTATTCTTAATTTTTTACCTTAAATTTTTGGCTGTCTCTTTAATCAGTCTAAATAGTAATGTTTTTTTAGCATTTATTTTTAAATGGGGTGACAAATTCTTATTTTCGCAATCCACATGTTTAATAAGTTAAATTTAAAAGAAAACCCGCTGTAATTATGGTATTTGATTTGGATATGATCAAAAAGGTTTACGAGCGTTATCCGGAGCGTATCGAAGCTGCGCGTAAGGTGCTTGGTAAACCGATGACTTTGTCGGAAAAGATTCTTTATGCTCACCTTTGGGATGGAACTGCTTCAGAAGAGTACACTCGTGGTGGTTCTTATGTTGATTTTGCTCCGGATCGCGTTGCGATGCAGGATGCTACTGCACAAATGGCCTTGCTTCAATTTATGCAGGCTGGTAAAAAGAAGGCTGCGGTTCCGTCAACAGTTCATGCGGATCACTTGATTTTAGCAAAACTGGGTGCTGATAAAGATTTACAGGACTCCTTGAATAAAAACAATGAAGTATTCAACTTTCTGGCATCAGTATCCAACAAATATGGAATTGGTTTCTGGAAACCGGGAGCGGGTATTATCCATCAGGTTGTACTTGAAAACTACGCTTTCCCGGGAGGAATGATGATTGGTACCGATTCTCACACGGTAAATGCGGGTGGACTTGGAATGGTGGCTATCGGTGTTGGTGGTGCTGACGCGGTAGACGTTATGGCAGGTATGCCTTGGGAATTAAAGTTCCCAAAACTTATTGGTGTTAAATTAACTGGTAAATTGAACGGCTGGACGGCACCTAAAGACGTGATTCTTAAAGTGGCAGGTATCCTTACTGTAAAAGGTGGTACAGGATGTATCGTAGAGTACTTCGGTGAAGGTGCTAAATCGCTTTCAGCAACCGGTAAAGGAACAATCTGTAACATGGGTGCGGAAATCGGTGCTACAACATCTACTTTTGGTTATGACGATTCTATGCGTCGTTATCTTGAGGCTACAGGACGTAAAGAAGTGGTTGAGTTAGCAGATAAAATTGCAGATCACCTTACGGGGGATGACGAAGTTTATGCAAACCCTGAAAAATATTTTGATCAGTTGATCGAAATCGATCTTTCTACTTTGGAGCCACACGTGAACGGACCATTTACTCCGGATCGTGCAACACCTGTTTCTCAGATGAGAAAAGAGGCAGAAGCTAACGGATGGCCAATGAAAGTAGAATGGGGATTGATTGGTTCATGTACCAACTCATCTTACGAAGATATTTCGCGTGCTGCATCTATTGCTCAGCAAGCATTGGATAACGGCTTGAAACCAAAAGCTGAATTCGGTATCAACCCGGGATCGGAGCAGGTTCGTTTTACAATCGAACGTGACGGATTTATAGGGGTCTTCGAGCAGCTAGGTACAAAAATATTTACAAATGCCTGTGGACCATGTATTGGTCAGTGGGACAGAGAAGGAGCGGACAAAGGAGAAGTGAATACAATCGTTCATTCTTTCAACCGTAACTTTGCAAAACGTGCGGACGGTAACCCGAATACACATGCTTTTGTTACTTCTCCTGAAATGGTAGCTGCTTTGGCTATCTCCGGAGACTTAGGGTTCAATCCGATCACGGATACATTGACAAATGATAAAGGGGAGCAGGTTAAATTGAATCCTCCTACTGGATGGGAGCTTCCTCCTAAAGGATTTGATGTAGATGACCCGGGATATCAGGCGCCTGCAGAAGATGGATCTGGTGTGGAAGTAGTAGTGAAACCGGATTCAGAACGTCTTCAACTTCTTGAAAGTTTCCCGGCATGGGACGGTAAAAACATTACAGGAGCCAAGTTGTTGATTAAAGCACAAGGTAAATGTACAACGGATCACATTTCTATGGCTGGTCCATGGTTGCGTTACCGTGGACACCTTGATAATATCTCTAACAATATGTTGATTGGTGCAGTGAATGCATTCAACGGAGAAACCAATAAAGTGAAAAACCAGTTGACTGGTTCATACGGAGAAGTTCCGGCTACACAGCGCGCCTACAAAGCAGCAGGTATTCCTTCGGTTGTAGTTGGAGATCACAACTACGGAGAAGGTTCTTCCCGTGAGCACGCAGCAATGGAGCCACGTCATTTGGGAGTACGAGCAGTAATTGTTAAGTCATTTGCACGTATTCACGAAACCAACCTTAAAAAACAAGGTATGTTAGGGCTTACTTTTGTAAATGAAGCAGATTACGATAAAGTACAGGAAGATGATGTAATTAACTTCCTTGATCTTGACCAGTTTGCTCCAGGAAAAGCACTTTCGGTGGAGTTTGTTCATGCGGACGGTTCTAAAGATGTGGTTTCTTTGAATCATACCTACAACGAGCAGCAGATCGAGTGGTTCAAAGCAGGTTCTGCATTGAACTTGATTAAAGCTGAAGCTGCTAAGGGAAAAGCATAAGTTAATAAGTAATTGTAAAGATAGAGTCCTCGTGTTTTGGCACGGGGACTTTTTTATAAATATCAGGTGTATTTTGTACATTTGAAGCTTAAATCATTTAGACTATGTCAGACGACAAGAAGATCATTTTTTCAATGCACCGTGTGTCAAAGACGACACCAATGGGCAAGCAGATTATTAAAGATATTTCTCTTTCATTTTTTTATGGAGCGAAAATCGGTATTATCGGTTTGAACGGATCGGGTAAATCTACCGTATTAAAGATTATAGCAGGTCTTGATACCGCATATCAGGGAGATGTGTCAATTGTAGAAGGTTATTCTGTAGGCTACTTACCTCAGGAGCCTGAACTGGATCCCTCCAAAACGGTTAAAGAAGTTGTGATGGAAGGAGCGCAGGAAACAGTTGATGTTTTGAAAGAATACGAAGAGATAAACAATGCCTTTATGGACGAAGAGGTATTGAATGATCCTGATAAAATGGATAAGTTAATTGCCCGTCAGGGACAGGTACAGGATAAAATTGATGCACTTGATGCGTGGGAATTGGATACAAAACTGGAGCGTGCTATGGATGCTCTACGTTGCCCTCCCGATGATCAGATTGTTGAGCACTTATCGGGAGGAGAAAAGCGACGTATCGCTTTATGTCGTTTATTGATTCAAAACCCGGATATTCTTTTGTTAGATGAGCCGACTAACCACCTGGACGCGGAATCAATTCACTGGTTGGAGCAACATTTACAACAATATAAAGGAACAGTAATTGCAATTACGCACGACCGTTACTTCCTGGATAATGTTGCCGGTTGGATTCTTGAGTTGGACAGAGGAGAAGGTATTCCATGGAAAGGAAACTATTCTTCGTGGTTGGATCAGAAATCAAAACGACTCCAACAGGAAGAAAAACAGGCTTCGAAACGCCAGAAAATGTTGGAGCGAGAGTTGGAGTGGGTGCGAATGAACCCGAAAGGACGTCACGCAAAAAACAAAGCGCGTCTGGCAAATTATGACAAGATGATGTCCGAAGAGATGAAGGAAAAAGAGTTGACTCTTGAAATTCCGATTCCAAATGGTCCACGTTTGGGAACGAACGTAATTGATGCCATTCATGTAGCCAAGTCTTTTGGAGATAAATTGTTGTATGATGATTTGAATTTTAAGCTGCCACCGGCTGGAATTGTAGGAGTTGTAGGACCTAACGGTGCCGGTAAAACCACAATTTTTAAAATGATAATGGGGGAGCTACAGCCTGATTCAGGAAACTTTGAAGTAGGGGATACAGTCAAAATCGGATACGTAGACCAGAATCATAAAGATCTTGATCCGGAAAAGTCCGTAATTGACGTGGTTTCAAATGGGGTAGAGTTTGTTGAAATTGGTAACCAAAAAATCAATGCGAGAGCTTACATTTCGAAATTTGGTTTTGTAGGAGGTGATCAAAGCAAAAAGGTCGGTGTGTTATCAGGAGGGGAACGAAATCGTCTTCATCTTGCGATGACAATGATGACAGAAGCAAACGTATTGTTACTGGATGAGCCTACCAATGATATTGATGTGAATACATTACGTGCTTTGGAAGAAGGGATCATGAATTTTGCCGGTTGTGCTGTGGTTATTTCTCACGACCGTTGGTTCCTGGATCGTATCTGTACACATATCTTAGCTTTTGAAGGCGACTCACAGGTATATTGGTTCGAAGGATCTTACTCGGAGTACGAAGAGAACAAGAAAAAACGATTGGGAGACACCGGACCGACACGTATGCGTTATAAAAAACTAATGAAAGATTAGTATGCAGAAAGAGCATCTGATAAAATTAGCTAATACAAAAATGCCCTTTGGAAAATACCAGGGGCATTTTTTGGTGGATCTACCTGAACCCTATCTTGTTTGGTTTCGGCAAAACGGCTTTCCCAAAGGAACCATAGGAAGTATGTTGGAAGAAATGCTGGAAATAAAGATTAATGGATTAGAACACTTGATCCGACCACTCATTCGGAAATAGAAAGTGAAAGAACAATCCGGAAAAATAGAATTGAATCCACAGGTAGATGATTACCATTGTGAATGGTTGTATGCGTTGCAAATATGGAGCAACACCACAATGTAAAGTAAATAACTGGCGAGAAGAATTAGAAACGCTCCGACAAATTATTTTAGAAACAGGTCTGAAAGAAGAAGTAAAATGGGGAGTACCTGTGTATACCAATAAAGGGAAAAATATAGTTTCAGTCAGTGCATTAAAAGAGTCTGCTACTATTGGTTTTTTTAAAGGTGCTTTACTGTCGGATAACCAGAATGTCCTTGTGCAGCAGGAGACAATACAAGCAGCCCGGGTAATTAGGTTTACCTCGTTGAGTAGTATTCAAACTTTGGAAAAAACGCTGAAAGCATATATACTGGAAGCGATAACTATCGAAGAAAGTGGAAAGAAAGTACTGTATAGCAAGGAAAAGGAAGCATTTCCTGAAGAGTTAGTGCAGGCTTTCGAGAATGATCGGGGATTTAAAAAAGCTTTTTATGCGTTAACTCCTGGGAGGCAAAGAGGGTATACAATTTATTTTTCGCAACCTAAGCAATCTGTAACAAGAAGCAACCGGATTGAAAAATGCAAACAACAAATTTTTGAAGGAATCGGGTTGAATGACAGGTATAAGAAGTGAAATGTAGAGTTAAATACGTTGAATTATTTGTACCAAATTATATTTTCGAGCGTTAGGTTTACTAAAAATCATCCGATATGACAGTACTTACAAGACGAAAAAGAAGATCCGCTTTGAGAAGATTAAATCGGTCTGTTGTTTCTGTCTTTATCTTAGGTTTTTTGTTCGGAGCCTGTAAGAAAGACAGTGCTATAAAACCAACGGGAAATAGTCAGGCAAAACCGGTATACAATCAGGCATATAGTGAAAATCATGATCCGGATACTATAGAAGATATAGTCAGGGAAGCGAAAAATGCATATGTCCTTGTGGATCCGTTTATGCCGGGAGTTGCAGAGAAAATTCCTTCCATTCAGGCGAATAATAATGAAGTAGGAGGCTACATTAGTATAGGTACAGGAGAAAGTTGGAGAAATGATTTCCCGGATCTGGTACCATTTCTGGTAACCACACAATGGAAAGAATGGGAGGGAGAGTTTTTTGTAAAGAAAACTACTACAGGAATTCTTCAGGTTATGAAGAGGAGAATTGATCAATTAGCCGATTGGGGTTGCGATTGGGTCGAGTTTGATAACATGGACTGGTTTTTTGATGAAGATCTTAAAAGCAAATACGGCATAGAAGTGACAAAATCGCAGGGGATTGCGTATTACCAGGAGCTTTGTGAGTATGCACATACCAAAGGACTGAAATGTATGGCAAAAAATCATGTTGTTGAAGCGGATAATTTTGACGGTGTACTCTACGAATCCTATCGAAAAGAAAAAGACTGGTGGCATCATGATGGAGCACAACACTTTCTTGACGCAGGTAAGTTGGTGATTATAAATCATTATGATGAACCACGTCCCAACACTGTTTACGCTGAATATATAGACCTTTATACTAAAGGAATTTCGTACATATGTGAGAGTTCGAAAGAAAAAAAGTATATTCATTACAATCAATAATATAGTATAGAAAGATGTCAATAACGAATGATTCGGAATGGCAAGGAATGTAAAAGGTGGGTAAAGCCGTTGCGTATACGTTGAAGAAAATAATTCAAAAGAGTCAAACTGTTTTTTACCGTTTACCTACCTTTGCGGACAGATATGAAATATTGACCGGAAGGTACTAGACAAATCCGGGATAAAAAACGAAAACTTCCTCAATGATAAAATACGATCCTAAATCCTGGGTGTTACACATTCTATCTATTCACAAGAGTGATACTGTCAGAATGCTATGGAAAGAGTTGCTGTACATGGCGATTCTAACTTCTATTCTTACGTATATTGAAATTACCTACTTACCCGATGCAAAGTGGACAAAGGATTTAATGGCTGTGTATTCATTGGTAGGTTTCGTGTTATCACTTCTTCTTGTTTTTCGTACAAATACTGGTTATGATAGATGGTGGGAAGGTAGAAAGAAATGGGGGGAGTTGGTTAATAATACACGTAATTTGGCAATTAAAATAAATACAAGTTCAGTGTCAGAAGAGACGAAGTCCTTTTTTCGCCGTATGATTCCCAATATTACGTACGCCGTTAAAGAACACTTACGAAGCGGAGTTATTCTCAAAGAATTAGATCTTACAATAGAGGAGAGAAAACTATTGGATGAATCATCACATATTCCCAATACACTGGTGAATAGTATGTATAATCAGCTTGAAAAAGAAAAAAAGGCAGGGAATATTTCGGATGTTGAAATGATGATAATGGATACTAACCTGAAAACATTTGCCGATATATATGGGGCTTGTGAGCGTATCAAAAACACACCAATTCCATATTCCTACAGCTTATTTCTTAAGAAATTTATTGTACTCTATGTAACTACAATGCCCTTGGCTTTCATTACTTCGTTTGGTTACTGGTCAATTCTTGTTGTCGTATTCGTATTCTACGTATTGGTTTCGATGGAGGTGTTGGCAGAAGAAATCGAAGATCCTTTCGGAAGAGATGATAACGACTTACCTACAGATGAACTCTGTGAGAAAATCAAAGCTAATTGTGAGGAAGTTTTTTCAACAAATTTCCCGGAGAAATAAATAAAATCTAAAAACCTTTCGTTTTCGTAGTTGTTATAGAATGAAAACGAAAGATATGAGAGCAATACAATATATTTTACTTTTACTCATGCTATGCTTTAGTTTTGGTCTGTTGTCACAGGAAACAGTCAGGAAAACGGAAGAAGAGTGGAAAGAAGAATTAAGTTCTGAACAGTACCGGATTCTGCGTGAGAAGGGAACAGAACTTCCTTATACCGGCAAATACTGGAACAACAAAGAAACAGGAATGTATCATTGCGCAGCGTGCGATAATCCATTGTTTTCTTCCGAAACCAAGTATGATGCAGGTTGTGGATGGCCTAGTTTCTATGACGCCATTGATAACGGAAACATAAAGACGGCAAAAGACCTGTCACACGGAATGCAACGGATTGAAATCATGTGTGCTAAATGTGACGGGCATTTGGGGCATGTTTTTGATGATGGTCCCAAGCAAACAGGATTGCGTTATTGTGTGAATTCTGAATCATTGGAATTTAAAAAGGAGGAAAAATGAAACAGGTAAGTGTGCTTTTTGGATTATTTTTGTCCATGGCAGGACTGAATGCTTGTATGTCCCAAAAGTCAGAAGTAAAAAAAATGGAAAAAGAATTAACAGTAAAGGAGAAAGAGATAAATACAAAAACAGAGTCAGCTACTTTTGGAGCCGGTTGTTTTTGGTGTATTGAAGCGTGTTTCGCAGATCTGAAAGGTGTTATTTCCGTTACTTCCGGTTATTCGGGAGGGCATAAAAAGAATCCTACCTACAAAGAAGTGTGTGAGGGAACTACAGGTCATGCAGAAGTAGCGCGCATCGTTTTTAATCCTGCTATCATTTCTTTTGAGGAATTACTGGAAGTGTTCTGGTTTGTTCACGATCCAACTACTTTAAACAGGCAGGGGAATGATATCGGAACACAATACAGATCTGTTATTTTTTATCATTCGGATGAACAGAAAAGACTGGCAGAGCTATATAAGAATAAGCTGAATGAGTCTGGGGCATTTGATAACCCGGTTGTCACAGAAATTTCTCCGTTGACGAATTACTACGCGGCTGAAGATTATCACCAGAATTATTTTGAAAATAATCCGGAAAACCCTTATTGTAATGCTGTTGTGCGTCCCAAAGTAGAGAAGTTTAGAAAGGTTTTCAAAGACCGATTAAAGAAATAATTCCCGTTTTCCATATTCTCCGCTCGTTTTTTCCTTTAGTCAGGGGATTTCCTTATTTTAGTCGCTGTAAATAGTAGGAAAGAACAGAGTTAGAACATGAATGTGACAAAAATAAAGTTTGGTACGGATGGATGGAGATCCATTATCGGAGAAGATTATACAACACAAAACGTAGCAAGAGTTTCTGAAGCAGTAGCTGTTTGGTTACTGGACAATTACGATTTACCTTCAGTAGTTCTCGGTCACGATTGTCGTTTTGGAGGAGAATTGTTTTTGCAAACAGCAGCTAAAGTGTTTGTAAAGAATGGAATTGCTGTAAAATATGCAAAAGGATTTGTTTCGACACCGATGGTTTCCCTTGGAGCTGTCCGATACGAGGCTTCTTTAGGAATTGTTTTCACAGCTTCGCATAATCCTCCCGGTTACAACGGATATAAACTGAAAGCGCATTACGGTGGACCTCTTTCCCCGGATAAAGTACAGGAGATTGAAGATGGAATTCCGGATCATGCAAATGAATATCGTGATTTTACCTGGGAAGAAGTACTTGAAACGGGGCTTGCTTCTTCAGTTGATCTGGAACGCGAATACATAGATACTGTGCGAAATGCGTTTGATCTGGAAGCAATCCAAAAATCGGGTGTTCGTCTGGCTTTTGATGCAATGTACGGAGCAGGACAAAATGTTATTCGTCAGATTTTGCCGGATACCAAAGAATTGCACTGTGAGTATAATCCCTCCTTTAAAGGACAGGCTCCGGAACCAATAGCAAAGAACTTACAGGAACTTTCGGCCTATATTAAAGATTCCAAAACCATCGATTGTGCTTTAGCAACAGACGGGGATGCGGACCGGATTGGCTTGTACGATGCAAAAGGAGAATTTGTAGATTCACACCATATTATTTTGTTACTGATTCATTACCTGGTTAAATATAAGGGAATGACAGGAAAGGTAGTAACTGCTTTCAGTTGTACCCCTCGTATTGAGCGTATGTGTAAACATTACGGACTGGATCACGAGACGGTTAAGATCGGGTTTAAATACATTGCCGGAATTATGGTGGATGAAGATGTTTTACTCGGAGGAGAAGAGTCGGGAGGAATTGCTGTTAAGGGACATATTCCTGAACGTGATGGAATCTGGATGGGATTAATTATCTGGGAATTCATGGCTAAATCCGGAAAAACACTGGATGATCTAATCGAAGAAGTATACGAAATTGTAGGGGCATTTAAGTTTGAAAGAAGTGACTTACACATTACAGAGGAGTTAAAACAAACCATTATTGCAAGTTGCAAGGCAAACAAGTACACTTCTTTTGGTAAATACCAGGTGCAAAGAGTTGAAACGACTGATGGTTTCAAGTTCTTCTTTGACGACGATCGTTGGTTGATGATCCGACCTTCCGGTACGGAGCCCGTTCTCAGAACATATGCAGAAGCTCCTACATTGGAAGAGGTTCGCGAGATTCTTCGAATTTGTGAAGAAACTATTACACATTAAGCTATGGCCGGAAATACTTTCGGTACTTTGTTTCGCTTAACCACGTTTGGTGAGTCGCACGGTGTGGCAATAGGAGGAATCATCGACGGATTTCCTGCTGGGTTTTCAATTGACCTGCAAGCTATTCAGGAAGAACTGGACAGACGAAAGCCGGGGCAGTCAGCGATTGTTACGCAGAGAAAAGAGTCAGATACAGTTCAATTCTTATCCGGAATTTTTGAAGGCGTGACAACAGGAGCACCAATTGGTTTTCAGATCATCAACGAAAATCAAAAATCTTCCGATTATGAACATCTGAAAGAAGTATATCGTCCTTCTCATGCTGATTTTACTTATGATAAAAAATATGGGCACAGAGATTATAGAGGCGGAGGACGATCCAGCGCACGGGAAACAGCTTGTCGTGTAGTAGCAGGAGCATTGGCGAAGCAGTTTCTTACGGAAAAAGGAATTGACATATTTGCTTTTGTAGATCAGGTGGGAAGTATTCGTCTCTCCGAAGACGATCGTATAGATCTTTCGGAAACAGAGAATAACCCTGTGCGATGTCCTAACGCTAATGTAGCGGACAAAATGCAGGATCTTATCAGAGAAGTCAGAAAGGATGGGGACACAGTGGGTGGTTGTATTCGATGTATCATTCAGGGTGTTCCTGTGGGGTTGGGAGAACCCGTTTTTGATAAACTACATGCTGATTTAGGAAAAGCCATGTTATCGATCAATGCTGTAAAAGGATTTGAATACGGTTCAGGTTTTGAGGCAGCCGAGATGTTAGGTTCTCAACACAACGACCTGTTGAATCCGGACGGTTCTACGCAAACCAATTTCAGCGGAGGAATTCAGGGAGGAATTTCGAACGGGGAAACCATCTTTTTCAGGGTTGCTTTTAAACCGGTGGCGACATTGATGAAAGATCAGCCTTCTGTGAACAACAGGGGAGAAGAAGTTATTGTAAAAGGAAAAGGAAGACATGATGCCTGTGTGGTCCCTAGAGCTGTTCCGATAGTAGAAGCAATGGCAGCTCTTACAGTAATGGATCACTGGCTTCGGTATACAGCTATAAATTAAAGTAACCTATGACGAAAGGAAAAAAGAAACTGGCATTACATTGGAAAATATTAATCGGTATGTTCTCCGGTGTGCTGTTCAGTCTGATTTTGGTAAACACAAGTTGGGGGAGTGAAACGGTTGAAATTATCGTTTCGGATAAATCAACTGAAACATCCCGGGCTGCTTTATTCGTACAGCATTGGATTAAACCATTCGGGAATATGTTTATCAATGCGCTGAAATTGATTGCTGTTCCTTTAATCCTGGCGTCATTAATAAAAGGAGTATCAGACCTCAAAGATATTTCGAGTTTATCAAAGATGGGGTTCCGTACTATCGGTACGTATATTACTACAACCATTATTGCAGTTTCCATTGGTTTGATCGTGGTGAATATCATCCAACCCGGGAAGTCGATTACTGAGGAAACCCGTAACGAATTGGTGGCGAGCTATAGTTCTGACGCAGATGAAAAAATTGAGTCGGCAAATAAAGAAAAAGAAGCAGGACCTTTGCGGGCTTTGGAAGATTTAATTCCGGGTAATATTTTCGCCTCCGCTTCGGACAATGGAAATATGTTACAGGTTATTGTGTTCGCTATTTTCTTTGGTATAGGGCTCATTCTTATTCCTTCGGATAAATCGGCTCCTGTGAAAGCTTTTTTTGATGGATTTAATGAGGTAATTCTTAAACTGATTGATCTCATTATGTTGGCAGCTCCTTATGGGGTCTTTGCTCTTTTGGCAGCATTGGTTGTGGAGTCCCCCAGTGCAGATTTGTTTAGTGCCTTATTGTTATATGCAATCAGTGTTATTATAGGATTATTGTTAATGATCATTATTTATAGTGCTTTGGTCTACTTTTTCACAAAAAAAACACCTCGTTTTTTCATCAATGGAATCTCTCCCGCACAACTACTTGCTTTTAGTACAAGTTCATCGGCAGCCACTCTTCCGGTTACAATGGAAAGGGTAGAAGAACACCTCGGGGTTGATGAAGAAGTAGCAAGTTTTGTATTACCAATCGGTGCTACAATTAATATGGATGGAACGAGTCTGTATCAGGCTGTGGCGGCCATTTTTATAGCCCAGGCATTTGGTATGGATCTGAGTTTGACAACACAGCTCGGAATTATTGTTACTGCTACTTTAGCGAGTATTGGTTCGGCAGCTGTTCCGGGAGCGGGAATGGTTATGTTGGTAATTGTTTTGGCACAGGCAGGAATTCCCGAAGCAGGATTGGCCCTTATTTTCGCGATTGATCGTCCATTGGATATGTTGCGAACCACAGTGAATGTTACAGGAGATGCGGCTGTTTCAATGATTGTAGGGAATTCAGTTGGAAAATTACGTGACCCTAAAGCTAAAGAGTGGAATGATAATTATGGAGTAGAGAAATAAGTAAAACAACATTTACTCTTCTTCCTGCGTGGCTTCCGAATTTGATTGTGTCTCTTCTGATTCTTTCGGTGTCTCTTCCGGAAGTGGAGTCAGTAAAGTTGTAGTTGTTGTAAATAATTCCGGTCGTTTCGGACGGATTTCAGAATGCCAGATAAAATGTTCTGTTTTTAACTCATTTCCCGGTATCTTTTCCATCCCGTAGAAAACGCCTTCCGGATTATCAAAATTTGTAAGTCCTACAACCTCACCGCTATCCAGGTACAATTTCATCTCACTACTTACCAGCTTATTCATTCCTGATCGGGTTACCACAACAGCAGTGTCATTTTCTTTCTCTTCTTCCGGAAAGTAAAGGGTTTTAGCATTTCCCTGTACATGGAGGAGGTGCAAATCTCCGTCTTTGAAATAACCATCCATTTCACGACCGGAAACCTGATTATAATAAAGTCCAGAATCCAGTTCAGAGACAGACAGAGCTTTTCCTTCTATTCGTGCATGTTTGATGTGTTTGGCATCCCGTTTAACAGTGATAAAATCACCATTTAACTGATTGTTGTCATTCCAGAGAACAGGCATACGATAGAGACGTAATAGGGAATCAGTACCTGAATAGGTAAGGGAGTCACATACTCCCTGATATTTCGTAGAGAATATTTCTACTTTATAATACGCTTTCATGGTTTCTATTTCATCCAGACTGTCAGAAACAGCAAAAAGAGTATCTGCATTTATATAGGTTGTATCTTCTTCCTGAAAGAAAATAGCATACGCTTTATCAGTAAGTAGTTTTGTTCTTTCCAACCCGTTGGAATACATGTAATGACTTCTGAACTCTACATTCTCAACAGAATCTCGTATCCGGACATTCCCGATCCCGATCGAAATTTCATCTTCTGACCGGTAGCGTAGTGTATCTCCTGTAACTAATTGCCCTGGACGATGAATTTCAGCTGAGTCAATAAATTCGCCCTCGTTATTGGCCATATTAAAATAGCCTTTATGGCAGAATATATCAGTAGTGTCCTCTTTTTGATGAATATGTGTCTTACCGAAAAAGAATAATTGTTCCTGAATGCTATTGAACTTCATGGTGTCAGTAACAACATGGTATTTTTCATCATCAAAAACAACATCTTTCCTGAAAAAGAAATTTTTAGAGTCAGGATAGTAATACCCCACTTGAGAAGTGAGTTGGTCACTGCGTTGGATATGAGTAATTGTACCTCCATGCCGGTAGATAGCAGCACTTTGTGCTGCATCATATTCCATTGTGTCTGTTTCTAGTTTGTATTCTCTATCCCGTACACGTACATTCCCCCAAAGTTTCGCTTTTTTAGTAGTACTATTGTAATATAGGGAGTCGCAAAAAAGATTCAGGGTATCTTTTTTATTGATGTGAACACGGCTATAAGCATATACTTCTCCTGTTTTATCGTAAAACAAAGCCGAATCGCAATACATAAGATGTCCCTGATACTTGAACCGCACATTTCCGATCAACTTTTGATATTCTTCCGAAGTATTGATGATCAGTTTATCCGATCCGGGTAGTAACTCAATAAGTCTTTGCCCTGTCAGGTTATTGACAAGAAAAAAAATTGCGCTTAGGAAAAGCGCAATTTTAAGATATGTGAGATTGAATCGTATCAATTTCTGTTTCTGTAATCCAATGTTTGCGCGCGGTCAGGTCCGACACTTACTACAGTGATCGGTACTTCAAGCTGCTCTTCCAGGTATGTGATATAATCTCTCAGTTCCTGTGGAGCATCCTTCATACTTCTCAATTGAGTAATATCTGTGTTCCATCCCTTCACTTCTTCATAAACAGGTTTTACGTCAACACTGTCTATATCGTAAGGAAGATAATCAATTTTCTTGCCATCCATGATATAGTGTGTACAAACCTTGATTTTTTCGAAGATACTCAATACGTCAGCCTTCATCATAGAAAGCTCTGTTACACCGTTGATCATGATCGCATAACGCAAGGCGGGAAGGTCAATCCATCCACATCTTCTCGGGCGTCCGGTTGTTGCTCCGAACTCTCCACCTTCAACCCGGATCTTCTCTCCGTCTTCATCGTGAAGCTCAGTAGGGAAGGGACCGGAACCAACGCGTGTACAATATGCCTTAAAAATTCCGATGATATTTCCGATTGTATTTGGGGCGACTCCCAAACCTGTACAGGTTCCTGCAGATATTGTGTTGGAAGATGTTACATAAGGATACGTACCGAAATCAATGTCAAGAAGTGTTCCCTGCGCCCCTTCAGCAAGTACCGAACGACCTTCTCTCAGACAGTTGTTGATAAATGTTTCGCTATCTACACATGTTAGGTTCTTTAGAATGTCAATCGCTTCCATCCACTCTTTTTCCAGCTCTTCCAGATTATATTCGAAATCTTCGTGATGTTTCAGAATTCCTTCATGCTTTTCAACAAGAGCATCATACTTTTCTTTGAAAGTAGGCAGGAATATATCTCCTACACGAAGTCCGTTACGACCGGTCTTGTCCATATAGGTCGGTCCGATACCTTTCAGAGTGGAACCGATTTTCTTTTTCCCTTTAGCAGCTTCGGACGCTGCATCGAGAAGCCGGTGCGTAGGAAGAATCAGGTGTGCTTTTTTAGAAATAAGCAGGCGGTTTTTGATGTCAATATTAAAAGGAGCCAGTTTTTCCAGCTCTTTTCTGAAAATAACAGGATCTATAACAACACCGTTTCCTACTAGATTCAGTACGTTTTCACGGAAAATACCTGATGGAATTGTATGAAGGACATGTTTTATTCCTTCGAACTCCAGTGTATGTCCCGCATTGGGTCCTCCCTGAAATCGGGCAATGACATTGTACTTTGGTGTAAGAACATCAACAATTTTACCTTTACCTTCGTCTCCCCATTGAAGACCTAACAAAACGTCTACTTTCATGCGTCTTGTGATTTTAATTTAGTTAGTGCCGATGAAAGATCTGCACTAATTGTGAATATTGAATTTAACTTAGTAACAATCAAAAGTTGGTTTATCGCAGGAGGGATACAACAAAAAATCAGTTCTCCCCCCATATTTCGAATTTTTGTAAAAAGCTTCAGAAACAGGTTAATTCCTGAACTATTCATTGCTTCGAGAGCAGACATGTCAAAAACAAATTGTTTATGAGCAGGAAGGTTGTCCTCTACAACATCAATCAAAGGGTGGTCATCATTATTGTTCAGGATTTTTCCTGAAATAGATATTACCAACACGTTATCGTGCTTTTCTATGAGCGGAGTTTGCTTCATGCTTCTTTGTCTTTCGACTTATTTTTCTTAACTCCGTAAAAATAGAGGGAGTGGTGTTGAATTTCTACACCGAAAAGTTCTTCGACAGTTTGTTTGATTGCCTGTATACGAGGGTCACAGAATTCAATAACTTCTCCTGTATCTGTGCAAATCATATGGTCGTGTTGTTTAGAACCATGTGATTTCTCAAATTGAGCCAGATTCTTTCCAAACTGGTGTTTGCGGACAAGATTACAGGCGAGCAACAAATCTATTGTATTATAAAGTGTCGCACGACTTACCCTATAGTTTTGATTTTTCATTTCGATATACAAAGTTTCGATATCAAAATGACCATCATAATTATAAATTTCAGCAAGTATGGCGAATCTTTCAGGAGTTTTCCTGTGCCCGTTTTTCTCCAGATAAGCGGAAAAAATATTACGAACTGTCTCTTGTAATTCTTCCTTCTGCATAGCGCAAAATTAAGCCGTAAAGCTAAACATTTTACTTGGATTTAGTGTAACTTTTAAGAAATTATTCTTTCTCGACCGAATAGCGTTCTACTGTTTTCACACCTTCAACTAATTCAAATTTTGAAATTAATTGCTCCAGATGCTCTTTATCGTATACGAGTACCTGGATAATTCCTTCAAACATACCATCATGGGCTTTAAAGGAAATTGATTTCATATTGACACGTTGTTGTTTGGAAATGATATCCGTGATATTATTGACGATCCCCAGATCATCATGTCCAATAAGACGGAGTGTAGCTTCCCGCTCCTGAGTATATTGGTTTTTCCATCTTGCCTTTATAATGCGATAAGCATATTTGGACATCATCTGTGTTGCATTCGGACAGTTATCACGGTGGATTTTAATTCCGTCATTGATAGTAATAAAACCGAAGATGTCATCACCGGGTAGCGGATTACAGCATTTTGCCATTTTGTAATCCATATTTTTGAAATCTTCACCAATGATAAGAGTATCCTCTTTAAGATTGATTTCTTTAAGTGCAGATTTCTTTTCCCGCGTGTCCCTGATCTTCTCCATTGGAAGTTGAAGAAGTCCGTTTTTCAGCTCCAGTTCTTTGAGTCTTTTCAGATTGAGTTTCCCTTTGGCAATAAGAAAGTATAAATCAGTTGCAGAAGGAACATTGAAATACTTCTCCATGAACGTAATATTCTCGGAAGAGAAAGGGATGTTATACTGGTTTAGTTTCCGTTCCAGAATTTCTTTTCCGTCCCCGCCAATAACTCTTCTTTCTTCCTTCAAAGCCATCTTGATCTTCTGCTTGGCACGTGCGGTTGTCACCATCTTTAACCATTCTTCCTTGGGCTTTTGCTTGGAAGAAGTTATAATCTCTACCTGATCACCACTTTTTAGTAGATGGGATAAAGGAACCAGTTTGTTATTAACCTTGGCACCGAGACACTTTTCACCAATTTGAGTATGGATATCAAAAGCAAAATCAAGCGTTGTAGCGCCATTCGGAAGAACGCGTAAGTCTCCTTTGGGAGTAAACACATAAATTTCGTCTGTAAACAGATTTAATTTGAACTCATCTATAAACTCCAGTGCATTTCCTCCTTCCGTGTTTTCAAGAAGGTCACGTATTTCAGCAATCCATCGATCGAATTTGGTATCACCGCCCTTTGATTCTTTGTACCGGTAATGAGCTGCAAATCCTTTTTCGGCGACTTCATCCATTCTTTTGGAACGGATTTGTACTTCCACCCATTTGCCGGTAGGACTCATTACCGTCGTGTGCAGGGATTCATATCCGTTTGCACGAGGCGTAGAAATCCAGTCTCTCAAACGATCCGGATTAGGTTGGTAGAAATCAGTGACCAGTGAATAAATGCGCCATGCGGCAGCTTTTTCATCTGCTTCAGGAACATCTACGATAATACGAACGGCAAAAAGATCATATATTTCTTCAAATGGAATGCCTTTCTTTTGCATCTTTCTCCAGATTGAAGAAATGGATTTAGTACGAGCTTTAATCTCAAATGTATAACCTTCTTTTTCAAGAGCGACTTTAATTGGGTAAACAAAACGGCGTATAAAACGGTTCCTTATGTCCTTCGTTTTTTCCAGTTTTTCCTCAAGCTCTGAATAAATTTGCGGCTCTTTATACCGAAGAGCAAGATCTTCCAGTTCACTTTTGATAGAGTAGAGCCCGAGACGGTGCGCTAAGGGTGCATACAGAAATAACGTCTCGCTAGCAATTTTGAGTCGTTTATCATAGCGCATACTTCCCAGTGTGCGCATATTGTGAAGGCGATCAGCCAATTTGATCATTACTACCCGAAGATCATCGGAAATAGTAAGAATCATTTTCCGGAAATTTTCAGCCTGAATGGAAAGGTTCTCATCAAAAACCTCAGGAATCTTTGTCAGGCCGTCAATAATCATCCTTACTTTTGATCCGAACAGGTCTTCTACATCTTCTAACGTTATGTGTGTGTCTTCTACGGTGTCATGTAATAACGCGCAAATGATAGCTGTAGGTCCAAGTCCCATTTCTTCCGCACATATCCTCGCAACAGCTATAGGATGATAGATGTACGGCTCACCACTTTTTCGTCGCATATCTTTATGTGCTTCAACCGCTACATCAAATGCTTTTCGGATGAGACGTGTATCTTCTTTATCCCGCTTATCTTTACTGGCTCTTAATAAGCCTTTAAATGCGTTCAGAATCTCTTTACGTTCTTTTTCCAAATCAATTTCAGGTGCAGTATTGCTCATAAAAACTACCAATTTTCAGGGTTCATACAAAGATGCTAAAAAATCAGGTGTAAAAAATAGTTCTGTTTCCGGAAATAACGAACAGTAGAATGCTGAAAAGTAGAGAAGGTGTTTTTTGAAAGGAAGGATTGGAATAAATAAAAGGAAGTCTGTCGAATCTTCTGTATTTTTGTCAAAAATATCCGTGATGGAAAAAGAGTTGTTTGGGAATTTTCAGCAGGTAAAGGAGAGAGTAACTTCCCCATATGAGTTTGACAGCGAGTTGTTGCGCATAAATGGATTTGAGAAAGAGTTTGTACAAGGGGAAAAGCGACTGTTTATATCAGGTAATAATACATTCTGGAAATCCTTTGACTCTACATCTTTCCTTGCGATGATCAATACGGATGTAGCGAAAGCAATAAATACTTGTAAAGGAGGGTTTTCAGGTGTTTTCTATGATGAAAATGAACAATTTACCCTTGTTTTTTCAGATTCTTTTGGACTCTTTCCGATCTATTTTGTTCATGATCCTTATAAAGCATTTTTTAGTTCTTCTTTGCGTCGGATACTGGACGAAGGAATTATCGAAAAAGAAATAGATGCAACTGTACTACTTGATTATTTTCGTTTTGGAAGTTTTTTGCCGGGTACTACACTATTCAGAGGTGTTTATCAATTACAACCAGGAAATTATTTGCGGATTTCTGAAGATAATTTTTCGGAAAACACATACTTCTCGTGGAATAAACGCTTTATTTCAAATTTTAGTTCTGTGGAACAAGTGTTCGCAGAAATCGACCATAGAAAAGCTGGTATTGAAGGACTGAAAAGTTATCCGGATATTCCGGGTTTTAAAGAACTCAGCGCATTTGTTGATACTATTGATGTGCCGTTTACACCTTCTGTTATAAGCACGCTTTCTCAGCCCGGATGGAGTGAAGTATTTGCTGCAAAAGAAATCTTTGAAGGTATACCGGAATTAAACCGGAAGAAATGGCCAATGAGTTTTTCACCTGCTCTTCGAACCATGATTTATCGCTTGGGATTGTGGAGGTGGAAAGGATTAGAGGGAGAGTGGAAGAAAGAAAAATTACAACAAGAATATTGGGATATTGAATTTTTATATCAATTCAATTATCAGATCGTTAAAGATGGTTACTTAAGGAAAGTGTTCAATTGGGATGAATGGCCAAAGAATGGTGTGTTTACTTTTCTTCATGATCAATTAGGTTATGGAAAAGATGGGTATGCATATCCGGTTTTTGGTCGTCTTTCGCTGGCAGAAATCTGGATTTCCCTCTTAAGTATCCAGGTTCCTTTTTTGCGCTATCTCTTTCAAAGGGAAGGAACTACAATTGATTATCCTAACCTTGATAAAGAATTATATATGTACGTAATGAGTGTGCCAGATGGTCTTAAAGAATCAGAATATCAGGGAAATATAGCCAATGTATATGCAAAAGATGCATCACCTGAAAGAGTAACTGTTTCAATGGATTCTGTCTCCGAAAAGGATTGGACTGCTTTTGCCTCCGGAATACAGTATCTACCATATTGTAACCCTAAAGAATTGCTTGCTCTCACACAGTCTGACAGTGGAAAATATCAACATATTTTAATTTTGGGAATTTGGTTGGAACAGGTGATGAATAAGGTTAATTAACTGTATTTCAGTGTTCTATGTTGGTTTGGGTTCTTTTATTTAAAAAATTATATATTTGTTTAAATAAAAGGAGGGGAATCAATGGGGAGAGTTTTGATTTTTAAGCTTTTTATAGGACTACCGTTACTACTTCATTTAATTAGTTTTTCACAAGCAAGTGTAACGCGTATTTATACGGATCACAATGGATTTTTTACTAGTGCTGTGGGTAGTCCTGTATCTGTTGATGTGGCAACACATCACTTATTAGCTTTTCAAACGGGTGGAACTGTGTGGTCCACGGGGGTAGATGATTTATTACTGACTACTAATTCAGTTACTTTTTCAGCACAGAGTTTTCAGGCTATGCCGGCATCTGTTAATGGAAGCAGCAGTAGTGCTGTAATTGGAATTGGCAGACAGTATGGCGGATATATAGGCTCGGAAGGCTGTGATCCTTCTGTAGTGCCACCCTTTGGAAGTAATGTATCAGCCTATTTAACAGATGGAACAAATGGTTTGGATATTTCTACAGCTATTTTTAATATCGGAGGAGATATAGAATATGTTGTTTCTGCAATTGCTGATGTATCCATAGGAGACGGTATTCCGGATATACTTATTACGCAAACCGGAGACCTGAACAGTTTGGTTGGAGATCGGTTTCGTTTTTTAGACGCATCGGATAATATTGTCGGTAACGAGGTGCAGGTTAACTTCTCAGGAGTGGATATTGTTGCAAGACCGTATTGGAAGTTCTACGACCTGAGTGATTTAAGTTGCGGGGCATCTACTGCAAGTACGCGAGACCTCCGACTTCTTGTATTTGACTTTGCTGATCTGGGAATAACCACATCCAACTATTCGGATATTGTAAAATTTCAGCACCAGATGACACCGAACAGTGATATTGCATTTGTTGCTTACAATACAACTTCAATAGATATCATGCCTATAACGTTGCTGTATTTTACAGCAGAAATGAAGGGTAGAGAAGTTCATTTGAGCTGGAAAACAGCTTCTGAGCTCGATAATGATTATTTTACTGTTGAACGTAGTCAGGATGGCATTGAATGGGAAAAAGTAATCGTACATCCCGGAGCCGGTAATTCTCAGGAAGAAATTAGTTACGAAGAAGTTGACTTTCATCCTTTACCAGGTGTTTCTTATTATCGATTGAAACAAACCGATTTTGATGGAACAACTTCTGTTTCTGATATTGTAGCAGTAAATTTTGAAGACAAAGCAACCGTCGTTTATCCTAATCCCGTGGAGGATGTTTTATTCATCCGCGGAAAAAATCTAAAATCGTCTGAAATATTTATTTCTAATCCTGTTGGCCAAGATGTAACAACACTGGTTTCGGTTATCTCTACCGGAAATAATTTGCTTCAATTTGATAGCAAAAAACTAAAATCAGGGTATTATTTTATCCATTGTAGCGGAGAGGTTTATCCGTTTCATAAACAATAATTTGAAGAGAATTTCTTCTGCTCGTTTTTTATACACGACACTATATCTTCCTATCCCTACCACTTAAGAAGCCTGTAGCAAAAAGGCAACAGTTAGATAGAAAAGTCGTCAATTGTATAAAGTTAACCTGTATCTATGTTTAAACGAAAGCTATTATTACTGGTACTAAGCCTGAATATTTTGGTAGTATTCGGACAAAATGAAGCCAATAACTGGTATTTTGGATATAATGCCGGATTAAGTTTCAGTACAGATCCTCCTACACCTCTTACCAATGGTGCACTGGTCACAGGAGAAGGTAGTGCTGTCATTTCAGATGTAAATGGTAACCTGCTTTTCTATACGGACGGAAGTACGGTCTGGAACGCTAATCACGCGATAATGTCAAATGGAACCGGACTTTTGGGAAATAGTTCCTCCGCACAATCTGCAATAATCGTTCCTAAACCAGGAAGCATAACTAATTATTACATTATTACTGTACCAGTAAATGGTTCAGTTGGAATGCGATATTCAGAAGTGGATATGACATTGGCTGGTGGCTTAGGGGGAGTATTACCGGCCAATAAAAATACTTTTATGTTCCAGCCTTCATCAGAGAAGGTAACAGCAATTAAGCATGCGAATGGTGTGTATTACTGGATTGTGGGAAGGGGGAATAGCTCTGACAGAAATTACTATTCCTTTTTGATAGATTGTGAAGGGGTTAATTTGACACCTGTAATATCAGCCAATGTAAGTTTGACTAACGGAGAGAATTGGGGATATCTTGTTGCCTCTCCTGATGGTACAAAAATTGCCTCTGCGAGTAGCTCGTCAGGAATTGAAATTGCTGATTTTGATAATTCAACAGGTCTGGTTTCAAATAATCTTTTTTTAGGGTCTTTGAATTATTCGGGTGTAACAGGAGGAAATTATGGTATAGCATTTTCATCGAATAGTAACGTTTTGTACGCATCAAGTATACATTCCTGGGCTCTTGTCCAATGGGATCTTACAGCCGCTAATATTCCTCTTTCCAATACATTAATTGGTTATACAAGTGGTAGTGGAGGTGCACGTCCTAACTACAGAGGTGGTGCATTACAGTTGGCTAAAGATGGGAAAATCTATGTTGCGGAAACGGGATTAAGTTCCTTGGGAGTAATTAATTCTCCTAATACAATAGGTACAGGCTGTAATTTTGTAAATTCCCAGATTCCTCTTGGTGGGCGTGTATGCAGGTTAGGATTACCTCCGTTTATTACCTCTATTTTCATGGAGGAGTCGGAGATTATCACAACAAATGAATGTGTGGATGACTCTACCCTTTTTTCAGTCAGTGGAGCGGGGATTCTGGATTCATTGAGATGGAATTTCGGAGATCCAGCTTCACCGGATAATGAAAGTAACTTAGTAAATAGTGCACATGTATATTCCAGCCCCGGGCAATATACAGTTACTTTGATTCGGTATTTAGACTGTGTTTCTGATACAACAATAACAGATATAACAATTCATGATTACCGAAGATCGACAAGAGACATTAGTTTGTGCAGACAAGGAACGTATACTTTACCTGGTGGAGGAATAGTCAGTCAGTCGGGTACGTATTATGATACGATTTCTTCCCAAACAATTCCTTATTGTGATAGTGTTATCACAACTATAATTTCGATTCCGGACATTAATTTCACAGTGTCAGATGATGATACAATTTGTCTAGGTCAAAACACTCAGCTACTTGCGCAGGGAGCTATGGAATATAGCTGGCAAACCGACCTTACATTAAGTGCAGATGATATACCAGATCCTATAGCGACACCTTTGGCTACAACAACATATTATGTAACAGGTAAAGTTCGCATAGGGAATAATCTGGTTGAAAATGGTGATTTCGAAAATGGAAACACAGACTTTAGTTCCGGTTATACATATGGCGATCCTGATGCAATATCCGGACCCGGTTATTATACAGTGAACACAGGTGTTACTAATACCTGGTGGCCTAATTGTGGAGACCACACCTCGGGTGCTGGGAATGCTTTAATTGCAGACGGGGCGGATGGTACATCAGGTGTTCCTTCCGGAACTAATATTTGGTGTCAGAATGTATTAGTAGAACCTAATACAGAGTATGCATTTTCTTTGTGGTTGACAAATGCTAATAGTGCCGGTGCAACTTCAACACTTAATTTTTCTATTAATGGAGCACAAATAGGAGCAACACAACAAACATTATTGGCATCTTGTCAGTGGAATGAGTTTTATGTGATTTGGAATTCAGGTAGTAATACTGTTGCTAATATTTGTGTTAGCGAAGCATCAGGAACGCAGCCAGGAAATGACTTTGCTATTGATGATATTTCGTTGTATAAACTGTGTGATGTAGTGGACAGTGTAACTATTGTTGTAAGTGATCCGCAGATACAGGTTGATGATCAGAGCAATGTTACCTGTTTTGGTTTGAGCGATGGAAGTGTAACCGTTTCCAGTACAGGAGGGTTTGAAAATTATAGCTACAGTTGGGATTCAACCCCTGCACAGAATACATCTACTGCAAGTGGTCTGTCCGTAGGAGTGTATACTGTGACAGTTGTGGATCGGTTTAACTGTTCAGTTAGCGAAAGTATAACGATAACTGAACCGGATGAACTAGTGGGGATTGTTTCCGGAGTTTCAAATGCATCCTGTTTTGGGTCAAGTGATGGTACTATTGAGGTTGGTGTGACAGGAGGAACAGGGCAGTATACCTACAGTTGGAATACAACTCCTGTTCAAACGACGTATATAGCGAATAATTTGGAAGCTGGGAGTTATACGGCTACAGTAACAGATGAAAACAATTGTTCTGCGACCGTCACTCAGGTGATTACTGAGCCAACAGAAGTTGAGGTGATAAGTACTCAGGTAAACCATGTTTCGTGTTTTGGTTTGAGTGATGGGAGTGCAACCGTTGAGGCTAGTGGGGGAACAGGTAATCACACATACGTTTGGAATACCAATCCGGTACAGAATGGAGCAACAGCTAACGGGCTGAGTGCGGGAATCTATCAGGTGACAGTAACGGATGAGAATAATTGTACCAACAGCCTTGAAATAGAAATCACAGAACCAGATGAATTACGAGTAACATTGACGTCTGAGGAGATGCTCGTATGTCCCGGAGAAACCGTTACTCTTTCAGCGGTTGCGCAGGGAGGAACTCCTGGCTATACAATTAACTGGAGTAATGGTTTGCCAGTTGATCAATGGAGTCCAACTGTAACGATGACAACACCTGAAACCTATTTGGCTACTGTCACCGATCAAAACCAATGCTCTGCTACCGCTACTATTACAATTGATGTTGTTGTTCTTCCTGTTGCGAATTTTAATGGAAGTAATCTTGTAGGTTGTACTCCGCTTGATGTTCAGTTAAATAATTTATCTACAGGTGTGTACGCCACCTGTGAATGGGAGATTGAAAATGAGGGGGTAATTACTGATTGCGGTACCATAGAACGACAGGTAAATTCATTGGGGTGTCACGATGTTACCCTTACATTATATACAGTTGAAGGGTGTTCAGTTGACATTACGATGGATAATTACATTTGTGTTGAACCACAGCCGGTAGCCAATTTTTCAGCCAGTCATTATGATTTAACAACACTAGATACGGAAATAGAATTTACCAATCAATCCCTTCATGCGACAAACTATGAATGGGATTTTGGAGATGAGTTTGGGTATTCTAATGAGGAACATCCGACGTATGTGTACAGTTATGAAGAATCTGATGTATACCTGATAACATTAATTGCTTCGAACAACATTGGTTGTGCTGACACAACCTATCAGGAAATCAGGATAACAGAAGAAGAGTTGTTTTATGTTCCGAATACCTTTACACCAGATGGGGACAAGTTTAACCCGGTGTTCAAACCGGTTATCACTTCAGGTGTTGATATTTATGACTACAGGTTACTTGTTTTTAATCGCTGGGGGGAAATTCTCTTTGAATCATATCATCCGGAAGTAGGATGGGACGGTACTTATGGTGGTATGCCATGTCAGGACGGAGCGTATATCTGGCAAATAGAAATGAAATCAACAGAAAGTGACAAGAAAAAAATAGTTACCGGACACGTTAATTTATTGAGGTAACCAGGTCTTCTTCCGTAAGAATGAAAAAGGAGCTTTGATACCAAAGCTCCTTTTTACGTAAATTGTAATTCTATTTATTTTAGAAGACCAATTTCCCGAAGTCTTTCTTCAAGATATTGACCTGCTGTTATGTCTTCATATTGTTGCGGGTTTTCTTCTGTAACACAACTTTCCAGACAATTCAATTTCATTTCAGGACGAGGATGTAAAAAGAAGGGGATCGAATAACGACTGGTCCCCTGTAAAGCTACAGGTGGATTTACTACCCGGTGTGTAGTAGAACGCAGACGATTGTTTGTTAATCGTTGAAGCATGTCTCCGACATTAACAACAATATGATCCTCAATATGCGTAACCGCTACCCATTCATTTTTCTTATTCAAAACCTCCAGCCCGTCTGCAGAAGCCCCGATTAGTAATGTAATCAGGTTGATATCTTCATGTTCACCCGCACGCAAAGCATCCGGGTCGGGATTGACAATTGGAGGGTAGTGAATTGGTCGTAGAATACTATTACCATTATGAATCTTATTGTCAAAGTAACTCTCCTCAAGCCCTAAAAATAAAGCCAGGGCGGATAATATCGAACGTCCGGTATTTTCAAACGTCTTATACGCCTCTTTTCCTGTAGGTAGAAATGAAGGTAGCTCATTAACAGAAACATTCTCCGGATATTCTGAACGAATCGGGTCGTTATCTTCCACAAATTGCCCAAAATGCCAGAATTCTTTTAAGTCTCCGGTTTTTCGGTGTTTTGCATGCTCTTTCCCAAAGGACGTATATCCTCTTTGTCCCCCTAATCCCTGAATTTCATACTTTAGTTTGGTTGCTTCGGGTAAAGCAAAAAAAGCTTTTACCGAATTGTATAGACGATCAATAAGGTCATTACTTATTCCGTGATTTCTGACAGCTACAAATCCAATTTCTTCGTAAGCGTTACCGATTTCACGAATAAACTTACTTTTTCTTTCCTGATCTCCGGATAGGAAATCGGATAAATCGACAGAAGGAATTCCTTGTGGTACTTGCATAATCTCTAATTTTACGTTCTCAAAAGTAGAGAAACTTTGCTAGTTTACCAATAGCAGTGAAGGTGAGAGTTTTTGTCTCTGATAATTTCTGTAGATTGTACTACTTTGATAAAAATTCAGACCGTTTTATTCGAATCTTCGAGAAGATCGTTTAATCGTTCAAATTCTAATGGAGTCAATTCTCTGTATTTGCCGACAGGAACGTCTAAATGAATATTCATAATACGTACCCGTTTCAGCTTTTGTACTTCATACCCAAGATATTCGCACATTCTACGAATCTGGCGGTTTAACCCTTGAGTGAGGATAATGCGGAATTCAAAACGACCTAGTTGTTCAACCAAACATTTTTTCGTTACTGTATCAAGAATAGGGACACCATTTCCCATCTTTCGGATAAAATCTTTTGTGATCGGACGGTCTACTTTGACGATATACTCTTTTTCGTGATTATTGCGAGCGCGAAGAATTTTATTGACAATATCCCCATCATTTGTAAGAAGAATCAATCCTTCACTGGGCTTGTCAAGACGTCCGATCGGAAAGATTCTCTTGTGATAGCCAATGTAGTCAATGATGTTGTCTTTTTCGACTCTTCGATCTGTCGTACATACAATGCCTACCGGTTTATTAAATACAAGGTAAACAAATTCATTTTTTTTGGTGCCGACTTCTTTACCATCTACGCGAACTTCATCTCCCGGAAGGACTTTTGTACCCACTTCAGGAACTTTCCCATTGATAGTAACCCGATTTTCTTCAATGAGTTTGTCTGCAGCGCGACGGGAACAATATCCCACTTCACTGAGGTATTTATTAATCCGGATTGCCTTATCGTCACTCATAGCGGCAAAATTAGTTATTTGGAGGGAGTCAAAGAGGAGAAATCAAAATATTTTCGTAAATTATCAAAAGGAGAAACATTTGGTGTACTTTTGAACGAATAAGTTAACCACCATTAATTATGAATGCGGAAGATGAAAACCAGGAGAGACTGGTAGCAAGAATCCGGGAACTTGAAGAGCAGTTGGCTGATCTAAAGGATCAGTTGCGAAAAACTCATTCTGTTGTTAAGGTTCCAGAGGAACTACAAGACATTTTTACCGAGGCAGAGAAGCGGGTGGATTCCTATTTCAGTGATTTGGAGATAAATCCGGAAAAAGGAATGATAGATATAGACGGAGATCGTTATATACTGGTAAGAGCTTCTGCACTTTCGTATGATTTTATTCATACAGTAACCCGGCTATATGCGGATAGTTCTCCTGAAAAAGCTTTTGAAGAGGGGAGAAATTTCCTTTTTGATATAGGACACGTTATCGGAAGGGAAGATGCAAAACTATTTCATCAAAAGATAAAAGTAGATTCCGAATTGGAGAAACTCGCTACCGGACCTGTTCATTTCGCTTATACCGGATGGGCTTCGGTGGTCATCCACCCTGAAAGTAACCCGGTTCCGGGGGATGACTTTTTTCTCAAGTACAGTCATCCATATTCCTTTGAAGCAGATAGCTGGATTAGCAAAGGAGAAAAATCTTCTCAACCGGTGTGTGTTATGAATGCAGCTTATTCGGCTGCCTGGTGTCAGGAGAGCTTCGGAATACAATTATCAGCTGTCGAAATTACCTGTAAAGCAAAAGGGGATGAACAATGTACATTTGTTATGGCTCCGCCTGACAGGATCGCAGATTACCTGAAGGGATACCAGAAGGCGGAAGATGAAGAAATAAAAGTACCCTTTTTCTTTGAACGTAAACAGATAACTGAACGACTCCGGGAGAATGAACAGCTTTTGCAAGATGCTCAGAAAATGGCCCGGCTGGGGAGTTGGTATTTTAATTTACAGACAAAAAAACTGATCTGGACAGATGAGTTATACCGGATCTTTGAATTTAGAAATGAATACAACCCAAATTTATATCAGAATTATCTGAGTCGCTATACACCAGATGAATTACCGGTTCTTAAAGATCATGTAACAGCTGCAATAGAACAAAAGAAAAAATACAATTTTCGGCATTCAATTGTTATGGACGATGGTCGGATAAAATGGGTGTATTGTCTGGGTGTGCCGATTGAAGATGAAGAAGGAAAGGTAGTCGCGTTGAAAGGAATTGTTCAGGATATAACCAACGAGGTTCAGAAGGAAATAGAACTGGAATCCTTTTTTGATTTGTCTGTGGATTTAATGGCTGTTGCTAACGATAACTCTTTTGTAAAGCTCAGTCATTCCTGGAGTGATTTACTGGGCTACTCGCTGGAGGAATTGTACTCTCGTCCGATAACTGACTTTGTACACCCTGATGATGTAGCTGTAACAAATGAAGAAATTAATCATTTGAACAACGGAGAAATATCCCTTCATTTTGAGAATCGATATATCTGTAAAGACGGAAAAGTAGTGGTACTATCCTGGAATTCAGCTCCTCATTCGGCAACGAACCTTGTTTATGCTACTGCAAGGGATATTACAGAACAAAAAGCGGAAGAGGAACAACTAAAGCTAACCATCTCTGAAAAAGAAACCTTGTTACAGGAAATTCATCACCGGGTTAAAAATAATTTACAGGTCATTTCCAGTCTGTTGTCGTTACAGTCGAAAATGAATGAGAATAATCTAGAATTGAAACGGTTGTACGATGACAGCATTAACCGGATAAAATCAATGGCTTCTTTGCATGAGCTGTTTTATAAGTCAATAGATAGAGACCGTATTGACTTTGAAGAGTACACCAACAAACTTGTACTGGATTTATTGTATTCATTCAGGGGAGAAGCACATAATATTCGACCCGAAATTGTTGTTCGGGACGTTTACGTAAATCTGGATACGGCTGTACCCTTAGGTTTGTTGATAAATGAAGTCATAACTAACTCTTTGAAGCACGGGTTTCACGGGAGAGAAAATGGTAAGATTTATATTCGTCTACAAAAAGCAGGTGATGGAGAACTTTGTCTTGAAATCGGAGATAATGGAAGTGGTTTTACATCCGGTATAGATATTTCAGAAGCCGAATCAATGGGGTTAATCTTAATTTCAAGTCTTACAGAACAGTTGGAAGGCGAAATTAAAAGAGATGCGAACAGGAAAGGGACGCATTATTCATTAAGATTCAAAGAAATCATTCTTTAGTAACTTCCATTCCACCGACGGATAAACCATTCGGTTGCAAATAGGGCAATCAGCAAGAAGAATAACCATTTCAGATCAATACTGTTCGTGAATGCTGTTTCCTCAAATTTACGGGAAGCAATGTCTTCACGTTCACGAAGAAGAGATTCAACGGTTTCCAATTGGTCAGCGGGTACGAAAGTCCCTTTTGTTTGTTCTGAAATATCCTTTAGAAGGGTGAAATTTGCCGTAAGGTTGAGGGATTCTGAACTTGACTCTGAAATAATCAGGTCACCCAGTTTTGTGTAACTTTTTCCTTCAAATTGGGTGCTGGCTTTCCATTTATAGGCTCCTGCTTTTAGTTTTCCAAGTAATAATGCATAGTCTTCCAGACGTGTTCCGAATGTGTAATTTGCAATTTTAGTATCATCAATATCCATTAGCGTAAGTTGAATCTCAGGTTCAGTGATACGCTGGAAAGCATCGTTATAAAATTCTGCTCTGAAAACAAGTTCTTCCCGATCCGAAGAATTAGAAGGAGGGAAGATTCTGAGTTTATCCCGGTTTGATTTTACAGTTAGATATTGCAGTGTTTTACCCCAGATCTCTTCAAATGTGGTATTGTCCTTAAAGCGATTGTATTCAAACAATTTCCATCTCCAGATTCCTTCCCCGTATAACACGGCACTTTTCTTATTTCCATTTTCAAAAAAAGTGAGAAGAGGCTTGTTGGTTGTTACTGTGCCTATTCGTTGGTAGAAAAGCGTATTACCTTTATCGCTGATAGACTGTGCATAAGGAACTGTTAATGGAGGGAAGTTTTCAAGACGGCTGGAAAGTTTTTCGGAGAATAGAATCGTAGTAAAGTCAGGGTTTTTATGCGTTGTCACGAAGTCTGCTTTTCCGGGTGCTACACCACCTACACTAAGGGATAACGGACGTAGATCTGAGCTCGCCGTGAGCATTGCCAGATAAGGTGTGGATGATGTTCTGACTTTATTCCACAATGACAGGTTTGCAGTAGGATTATGAAAGATAATCAGATCACATTTAGGGACTTCATTAACTTTTCGGGCATCTAATAAGTTCAAGTCTGTATTCTGATCTTTTCTCAGAACAGATTGTAAAGCACCCAAATCAGGATGTATGCCTCCATATAAAATGGTTACTTTTCGTTTACTCTCTAATATTTCGATATAGTGAATCTTTTCGTTATTCTTGCGTGTAAACTCTTTTTCATCTACGGATACGAGTGCTCGCAGAGATTGTATTCCGGGTTGGTTCGCTTCAATCATAAACTCTTCCGAAAAAGAGAAAATCTGATCAGAGACAAGAATCTTTTTTTCCGCTACATTCTTTTCTCCCAGAAATAAGGAAACTTTCAATTCTTTACCTTTGAGCCGGGTTGCATTTCCTTCTATTTTAACAGGGAACAAGTTTCCTCTGAAAGCAATCTGATTGGCTATGATACTATGAATGGCAGCATCTTTTTTTGTAATCGTATCACCTGCGCCAATAGCAAATACGGGAGTGAATTTAAGCCGCTGCGCTTCAAATACGGGATTAATTCCCCGGTTGAAGTTTCCATCGGTTACCAGTAGAATGGCCCCGGGATTTTTGTTGATATATAATTCACGAATATGTCTGAAAGGGAGTGACAAGTCAGTAGAAGTTCCAGAGAAAGAGTTTTGAAGACTATCTGTAACTTTATCTGAAAAGGATAAACGTTTGATCTCAAATTTATCGGACAGACGATCTGATAACTCCTTAAGTTTTTGGTTTAACTCATTTTTAATGAAAACAGAGTCTGCATAATTCAACATAGAAGCTGAGTTGTCTGCGGCAATAAACAGGATTGGTTTTTCAGTTCTGTAACGTTTTCTTTGAAATATTAGCCCAATCAAAAGCAGACAAATGATAAAGATACCTGTCGAACGAAGCGCAAAAAGAGTCTTCATAACGAGAGGTGAAAAGGTGGATCCCTTTCCTTTGAAATAGTAATACCAACTAACGGCAACAGAAAATAGAAGAGCCGGAAGTAACCACCATAAACTAATCTCGGAAAGAAGCTTCATGTCGTAAAAATAATGAAAAGAAATGGTCTTTGGAGGGACTAATTATTAGGGTTTTTTCCTTCAGCCTTTAATCGGTCAAGATGAACTGTAAGTTTGTCTCCTTTCAGTTCTCTTCCATTCCAGAAATAACGTCTCCCGATTTCTTTTCCATTCTCGTCGTATCCTATCCACCAACCATGTTTCAGGTTGTTTTTGTAGCGTTCAAGAATCATTATTTTTCCGTTCGGATGGTATTTTTTTACGACACCGTCATAATTTTCATTTACGTAGGTTCCTTCTGATTTAAGTGTGCCATTTGGAAAGTACTCTTTCACTTCGCCACTTAACTTACCGTTTTTATAGTGGTATTCCTGGGCAACTTGTTGTGTCTTTTGCTCTGGATGTTCCGGAATATAATAAATGGTTTTTTTCCCGTGTAGTATTCCGCTTTTATACGTTTCTTTATAACTTGTATGACCTGAAGGAGCAAAATGTGTCCAGACCGAATCTTTTTGCTGATTTAAATATTTTCCGTAAGCCATAAGTTTTCCATCTTCCTCATACATAACGGCCCGACTGACAGTACCATTGTTCTCAAATTGCATAATGGCCTTTACTTTCTTGGAAGGGTAGTAGTATGTAAATTTCCCAAACGGTTTTCCGTCCTTAAACTGTCCTTCGTATTGAGGTACACGGCTATTTTCAAAAAGAACGATCCATTTCCCCTGTTTTCTTCCTTGTGTATCAGTTTGGTTCGGCCCCTGTGATAGAAGCGTGAAGTTTGTGCTGACGGTTAGAATGAATACCAGTACTTTTATGCTGTTCATAGTTTGAATAATTTTATACAATCGGCTAATTTATCACAATAATAATCTGATTTTTCAATCGCATCTTTTTCTTTTCCTATCCTTACAGTTATCATGCCAAGATTCTTTCCGAAAGCAATGTCTGAATCAGAGTCTCCAACCATAATTGATTTGGTAAAATCAATTTCGGGAAATAGTTCTTTTGCCCGCAGTCCCATTCCGGCTCCCGGTTTTCTGAACGGACTGTTTTCCGCTGCCAGTTGAGGCGCATGCAGTATAGCGTCGAATTTTCCTCCTGCATTTTCAACGTGTTTACTCATATAATCATGTACTTCAGATAAGTTACATTCTGTCATGTAACCTTTTCCGATACCTTGCTGATTGGTAACGACGATTATCCGGCCAAATATTCGGGAAAATTCTGAAATGGTATCTGGTACTCGGGGTAAAAAGATAAATTCTTCCGTATGTTTTACATAACTACCAACAATACGTTCATTTATCACACCATCCCGATCAAGAAATAGCGTCCAGGTTTTATCTATTGTCTGATTATCTAATTTCACGTTGTGCTTTTTCGTAATCTTCAGGGATTCCTATATCAATGAAATACCCTTCCATTTCTATTCCACAAATTTCTGAATTCCCGGCTAATTTTTCAAGGAAGTCTTTTTCAAAGGAGAAATGCGATGGGAAATTCAGTTTTCTGAATTTTTTCAGGTCAATAAAGTAAACTCCTGCATTGATTAGTGCATTTTCAACAAGTCTTTTTTCATTAAACCCGATAATTTTTTCCCCATGCAAAATAACCTCTCCGTAACGATCTCCGGAAGCAATTCGTTTCAACGCCAGGGTACAGGTAGCATTTTGCGAATAGGAACGTTTGATGAATTCATGAAGATCGATGTCAAAAAGTGTATCTCCATTGAGAATCAGTGCGTACTCACTATCCGGTATGGATTCGACAGCCAACTGAATAGCTCCTCCTGTTCCCAAAGGCTGTAACTCTTCAACGTAGCGTAGGGCAGAGGGAGTATCTTGTTGATCAAAATAATTTATAATACTCTCCTTTTTGTAGCCGATACTTACAATCAGGTTATTCATTCCCTGTTTTCTCAGGCGATCTGTCAGAATTTCAAGAAAAGGCTTTCCGTTCACCGGAGCCATTGGTTTGGGAACGTCCGGAACTGCAGATTGAAGACGGGTGCCTTTTCCTCCCGCCAGAATAATGCAGGGGATAGTATTTATATATGTACGGTCCATTTTTCTGCTCCTGTTTCAGTAAACTGGTAAGGAATCACTTTCCCTCCAAAATCATTCAATGCACGTATTACGTCATATCTTCGGGTTCCGGCAGCGTAGAATATCATAAAACCACCACCACCGGCTCCGGATATTTTACCTCCCAGTGCTCCGGCTTTTCTGGCAGCTTCATAACATTGTTCAATCCGTGGGTTACTGATACCCTGTGCCATATTTTTCTTGTTTAGCCAACTTTCATGTAGCAAGTGACCAATTTCATCTAACTCTCCCTTCAGTAGGGTTTCTTTCATGGAAAAGGCTTTTTCACGAACTACATGCGTTGCCTGAAGCGAGGAAGATTCACCCTTACGGATATTTTGTTGTTGTACTTCAATAATATTTGCTGATTCCCGGGACGTTTCCGTGTAATACAAAATCAGGCAGAAAGCCAGCTCATTTCGCAATTTTGTTCTGACCCGTAAAGGGTTGACAATCACATATTCATTCGCTCCAAATTCCATGAAGTTAAAACCCCCAAAAGTAGCAGCGTACTGATCTTGTCTTCCTCCCGCCATTTTTAGATCGTTGCGTTCAATTTCAAAAGCGAGACGGGCAATATCATATTCTCCAAGAGGTAGTTTTAACCATTCGGTGAAAGCAGTAACCATGGCCACAACAAGGGTAGAGCTGGTGCCTAATCCCGATCCGGAAGGTACATCCATCGAAGTAACCAATTCAAAAGAAAGAGGCTGTTTTGTGAATTCTTTTACAATTCGGTTATAGACTCCTTTTTGAAGATCCAGTTCTCCTGTGATATCAAGTATCTCTGTACTTTCCAGTACAATACGCTGGTTGTTGTCTTCCGAATGAAAAATGATCTTTCCATCCGTTCGGGGAATGATAGTTGCGTGAGCGTATCGGTTAATGGTTGCATTCAATACAGCTCCGCCATATTGATCTGCATAGGGACTGACATCTGTCCCACCACCAGCCAATCCTATTCGAAAAGGTGCGCGTGCTCGAATGATCATTTGTTTGTAATTAAGTTAAGTAACTGATCTGTAAAAGAAGACCAGGAGAATTTCTCCTTTTCTGTTGTAACATGTGAACGGAATTCTTCTTCTTTATTTTCACCAAAATAGCGATCTATTGCTGTTCGGATATTATGCTCATCCGGCTGAACCACATAACCGACATAATCGTGTTTAACCATTTCTGGAAGCCCACCAGTTTGTGTAACAATCATGGGGCAGTTAAACTGATAAGCAATTTGGGTCACACCACTTTGTGTTGCCGATTTGTAGGGCTGCACAACAACATTCGCAATACTGAAAAAGTATTTTACCTGAGAGTCAGGAATAAATGAGTCGAACAGATGAATATCGTTTTCCAGCTGCTTTGAATGAATAATTTCCAGATATTTCTCTTTGTCGTTGTAAAATTCTCCGGCGACAATTAGCTTTACTTCTGAACGAAAAGCAGAGTCAGCATAAGCTTTTAGCAAAAGGTCAAGTCCTTTGTAATCCCGGATTACGCCAAAAAACAAAATGTATTTCTGATTTTCAGAAATATTCAGGAATTCTGCAGCTTCTTTTCGAGCAACCGGAGTACCGAAATTATCATACAAGGGATGCGGACAGAATTTTCTTGGTTTTTGCGTGTCAAAAGTGTTGAGATCTTTTGCCACAGCGTCTGACATATAAATAAAGCCGTCTACAGCTTTGAGAAAAAAGTTTGTAAAAATCCGATCTCCCGGACGTTTTTCATGAGGAATAACATTGTCCAGTACAGAAATGATTTTTGTTCTTTTTCGAATAGATCCGAAACGTAAAACGGATCCTAAAGCCGGTCCCAGTAGCGGAATCCAGAATTTGGAAATAATCATGTCCGGTTTCTTTTTCCGAATCTTCCTTCCTGCCAATAACCAGGATAGAGGATTTACAGAATTAATCCATCTGTGTATTGTAAGATTCCTGGGAGCGGGCTCATCAGAATACTGCGTTTTTCCGGGGAAAAATAACTTAGGGTACTGAACCGTAAATGAAACAATTTCAACATCGTGCCCTTTTTCAATTAATTCGCGTGCAAGCCGCTCATTAAAAGAGGCTATTCCTCCGCGAAACGGATGTGCAGGACCTATGATGATGATACGCATTAAATCTCTTTTTCAATTAGATAATGGTTACGCGTGGATGAGTTCCTCCCGATTAATTCAGCAGTAAATCCGGCAAGGAAAAACTGAACACCCATTATCATGGATGTTAGCGAAATGTAAAATTCAGCACGACTGGCAATCAATCTATTCGTTTTATCGATAAAGAGCTTTGAAATTCCCAACCAAAATGCAAATGCGAATCCGACGATGAAGAGAAGAGTTCCTATAGCCCCGAAAAAATGCATGGGCTTCTTGGAAAAACGTCCCATAAAAACAACAGATAATAAATCGAGAAAACCATTCATGAAACGGTTGAGTCCAAATTTGGTAGTACCATACTTTCTAGCCTGGTGTACAACGACTTTTTCTCCGATTTTTGTAAATCCGGCGAATTTTGCCAGTACCGGTACATATCTGTGCATTTCACCATAAACTTCCACACTTTTAACAACGACTTTTTTGTAGGCTTTTAATCCACAGTTAAAATCATGTAAACTAATTCCTGTGAGTTTACGGGTTGCCCAGTTAAATAACTTCGTGGGAATTGTTTTAGAGATGGGATCATGACGTTTCTTCTTCCAACCCGAAACCAGGTCGTAATCCTCCTTCATGATCATGTTGTACAACTCAGGGATTTCATCCGGACTGTCTTGTAAGTCCGCATCCATAGTAATAACAACCTCTCCTTTGGCAGCTTCGAATCCAGCAAACAAAGCAGCTGATTTTCCATAATTTCGCTGGAACTTAATTCCCCTTACATGTGTGTTCCTGGAATGAAGCTGCTGAATAACCTCCCAGGACCGATCTTTTGATCCGTCGTTAACAAATAGAATCTCATAGCTGAATTGATTGGCAGCCATTACTCTTACGATCCAGTCATGTAGTTCGGGAAGCGATTCCTCTTCATTGTAAAGAGGGATCACAACAGATATATTCAGTTCATTGTTTTCCACAGTACGAAAATTGCTCTATTCGCAAATATAGTTCTTTAATTTTTAGAGAGAATTGAATATCGGATGAATTTAGCCCCGGGTAGATAGCGAAGTGAAATTTTTGGGTGAAAATAGTAGGATAATCAAAAATGATTGTATTTTTATCAAAAAAATGATAACTTTACCGTCATGAACTTAGGGGCAAATTTAAAATTACTACGGAAGCGTTTCAAGAAATCCCAGGAAGAGATTTCCGGAGAATTAGGACTTACAAGAAGTAGTTATAGTGGCTATGAGAATGGAGTGGCTGAACCGAATATGGAAACGATTTTGAAAGTTTCTGATTATTATCGTATTCCGGTAGATGAATTATTGCGTCGTGATTTTAATGAACTGAAGGAACCCGAATGGGAAATTATTGAATCAGGAATTTATACGGATGTAAAAGGAAGTCGGTTGAGAGTGTTGACTTCTATGGTTGATGCAGAAAATAATGATCTGATTGAGTTAATCCCCGAAAAGGCACGTGCAGGGTACGCTGTAGGATATTCGGACCCCGATTACCTGAAGGTATTACCAACTTTCAGTTTGCCCTTTTTGTCAAAGGATAGAAAATACCGTTCTTTTCCGATAAAGGGAGATAGTATGCCACCTGTAGTAGAAGGTTCGTATGTGGTTGGTGAGTTTATCCAGAATTGGAATTCTGTAAAAAACGGAACTCCTTATATTGTTGTTACCAAAGATGAAGGAATTGTTTTTAAAATCGTGAATAATTTGCTGGCGACGGAAAAGTCGTTTCAATTGTGTTCTACGAATCCGTTATATCCTCCTTATATGGTGCATGCCAACGATATTCTGGAAATGTGGAAGTTTGTGAATTACATTTCTCCCGAGTTACCAGAAGTGGCAATTCCGGAAAATGATATTGCAAAAACAGTAAAAGGGATACAGAAAGAAGTAAGTGAACTGAAAAGTATGCTTCGCAAAGTTTAATCAGTAGGGGTACTTTTGCTTCTTTTTTTCCATTCACCAATATTGGTGGATAAAGTGAACATATTATTAAAACCGGCGGCTGAAATTACATTAATGCCATACTGGATCTGAAACTTTTTCATCATCAGACCAAATCCGAATGAAAAACCGGCTACGCCAGTTCTGTCCACGACCTTCATCTCTTGTCTTTGGTGGTAGTCAAATGCTGCACGGATATGGATATACTTTCCAAGAATCGTTTCTAATTGAAACGTAAAATGTCGCCCTAATTTTTCGAAGAATCCGGCTTTTTCAACTTCAGTTAACTCTCCTGAAAGAGGATCGACAGTTGGTTGTGCATTAGGATCATTATAGGTTAAGTCCCATTTGTGTAAATGATGCATCAATACAGATATTCTGAACGGGGCATGCTTCAAACGGTGGGATACTCCCAACATAGGATTGGCAGCAATTGGTTCTCTATTTTTTGAAGTATACCCAGCCAGTTGAACACCTGCATTACGCACTACTGCAGTAACAACAGTACGTTTGTCAGCAAAATTGAATGTTCCGGATAAATCAGCTGATATCCCGAAAGCCTGATAGGTTTCGAGCGTTGAAAAAATAAAATTCAAGTTTGCTCCGACAGAGATAATTTCATTTAATTTATGACCGTATCCTGCGCCAACAATCACATCTCCTGCCGTAAAATTTCCTGCAACTTCTCCATTAGGGAGCGTTAAATCCATTTTGCCATAGGACATATAGCGGATGTGACCACTGATCATGCCTGAATTCTTTAGTTGATGAGCATAGCCAAACTGACCATAGTTCAACCCGCCAGAAAGAATACTGTGGCTAAAAGATGCATTCTTATGGTGAGCAGGGTTTAGTAGGGAAGGAGTAGCTAATCCAAGTGTTACATCATCGTCAACCGCTGTAATAAAGTCTTTACCAAGTCCTATTGTACGGGCAGAATAACCAAGATTGAGAAAACCGAAAGTAGATTGTCCTCCAATCTGCCCGTGTACCCAACTTGCTGAAAATAAAAGTAAAGCAGCAACAATTCGTAATGACATGAAATAAATTTTTCACCTAAGTAACGAGCGAAATTAATAATTATTGACTGTAAACAAAAAAATAACCGGTTTACAAGAGAAATGTAAACCGGTTACCTACTGTTTTTAAGTTGGTTTTATCAGAATTTCATCCGAAGCGATAAGATAAAGTTTCGTCCGGGAGCTGCCAGTCCGGAACTATAGGATCTGTATCGTTGGTTGGTGATATTCTCGATTCCACCTGTTACCGTAAAGGTTTTATTGATGTCATACGACATACGAAGATTCAAGGTGTACCAGGATGGCGAGTAAGGATTCCCATTTTCATCTTTTGCGTAGATGAATGTTTTTCCCTGTTCTTCAACGGGTAACTCATCGAATGACAAGCCTCCGTTATAGACAGCATAAGCTTCTACACGTACTTTAGAATTACTGTAGTACAGGCGGGTTTGTCCGAATAAGGGAGCAGCATGTCTGGACCTGCTTCGGGTTCCGTTATCCATTTCTTCTTCTCCGTATTGGTAATTAATATGAGATGAGATTCCGAAACCGGCAGGAAGTTTGACATCTACACCTGCCTGAATTCCCCAGACATAAGCTGAAGCAGCATTTTGTATTGCCTGAACCTGACTAAGTTGACCATCATACATAATACTGTCTTGTCCGTTTAGTGAGTAGTCTCTTCTTACCAGCGCATTTGTCAAATAGGTGAAATATCCGGTTGCGTCAATTTTCATCCAATCCCCGAAGACTTTAGCTATACCAAGATCTGCATTGTAGGCATATTCGGCCTTTAGGTTTGGATTTGGAACAATTACACTTCCTGGTTCTGAATCAAATATTTTCCCCAGATCATCAATGTTGGGCGCGCGATAACCTGTGGATGCATTGAATTGAATCGTCCACTTTTTCGAAGGGTGAATAACGAATCCAAGATTTCCATTTACAGCACCGTTATTTAACGAAGCCTCTGTAAAAGGTAATGTGAAATTGGTAGTATCAAAATCAGCCTGAATCATAAAGTGGCTGTATCTGGCACCCGCATTCATGATGAACTTTTCATTTACTTTGTACTGGTACGAAAGGTAAGCTGCATAAGTAGACCACATAGAGTTCGGGTATCGGGCAGATGTGGACGAGCGTACACCTGTATTTATATCTTCCTGAACTCCGACTGAACTGATGTCATTGAATACGCCTTCCAGCCCATAGAAAAGCTTATGTTTACTACCTCCCAGATTTTTAAAGAAATCTGCATTTAGTGAGTAAGCGTGAACTTCTTCTGTCCGGGTTCTTCTTCTTACATTATTAAACTTTCTGTCAATACGACTTTCCTGAAAGTACTGATGAGCCAAACGAATCATCAGTTGATCATACATTTTTCCACGGGCATAGTTCGAAATAGTCAGGTTATTCATCATCCAGATTTGAGGGCCATATCGCCATTCTGCTGATTTAGGATTGTTTCCTGAAGTTTCGATTAATCGGTCATACCGATCGTAGTCGGATGTGGTATTCATGTGGAAATTATAATAAAATTCCCATTTTTCAGAAGGCTTGAAACGAATCTTCTGCATAATACCTGTCTGTGTAAATCCTGAATTCAATTGCGTTTCAGGATCTGCATTTGCTTTTGCCACATCCACACTGTCTATTCGCTCTACGGTGAAAGTTCGTAGATAATCGTCGGTTCCGTGAGAACCCATTTTAAGGTCTCCATACCGGTTGAAGGAAATGGAGGTAAGAGAAGCCCATTTTTTACCTCCTACATTGATGTCAAAATGACCTGCAAATTCATTATTTGCTGAAGCATAACGTGCAGCAGCACTTCCTTTGGTTAGTGTTTTTCCGTCAACCGAAAATTGTGGCTTCAGGGTTTGAAAACTCATAACACCTCCGATAGCGTCACTTCCATACATGACCGATCCGGGACCAAACATTACTTCTGCAGATTCAATAGAAAAAGGATCAATTGAGATAATGTTCTGTAAATTCCCACTTCTGAAAATGGCATTATTCATACGTACACCATCAACGGCAATCACTAAACGGTTTGTCGCAAAACCACGGATCATCGGACTACCGCCTCCTTGTTGACTTTTCTGGATAAATACTTCACCTGATTGCCCAAGTAAGTCGGCAGTTGTCTGAGGGTTCTGAAGTGCTATTTCTTTTGCACTGATCGTTTTGATTTTTACCGGGACATCACGAGACAATTGTTCAGAACGGGAGGCGGACACAACAATGTGATCCAGCATAACCGAAGTCTGTTCTAACTCAATAGTGAGACCGGCACTTTCGATGGTGGTGAAATCGGTTTCTATTTCTTTATACCCAAAAGAACGGATGAAGATTCTCTCTGCATCAATAAATGAATGCAAATCTATCTGTCCTTTGGCATTTGTCGTTTTTACTAATTCGGGATTTTCCCTGTAAAATGATGCGAACTCTACCGGATTTCCGGTTTCTTTGTCCACCACTGTGGCTATTTGTGAAAAAACCTGTTGTGCGCACAAAAGCAACACAAAGGTAAGAATACTATTCTTCATGTTTTTACTTTGATTTTTTACTTCGTTAATTTTCGCTTGATTGCTAATCAAAGATTCGGAATGGGTGGAGGAGTAGGAGGTTTGGTGGTTATCAGACAAATTAATCTGGTAAAGGAAAAGGAGAATTGTTTTTCGTAGGGAAAAATAATTTTGTTTAACTGTATGATTTCTGTTGTCAGATAGTGCAGATCTTTAGAATAAGAGAACAGATGCTTTTTTTCAGGGTCTTTTTCTGTTTTCTTTCCGAATGACACACTGCAAAGCATATTTAACTTGTGGTTTAATTCGGTTTCAACTTTATCCCACCAGCAAACAAACGTAACCGAGTCTTTACTTTCACTCCTCCGAATTATATCGTACATCTGTCCATTGTACTCAAATTCATGGTCGTGTTTCCAGTTCAATTTTTTAGATTGTTCCTGCGAAAAAGTAAAATGTACCAGATCCTCTTCAGGCGTTTCGTGGGCGATCATCCACTTCACCTCTTTACGTATAGTCTTGATCTCCTGTTGAAAATAATATTTCAGTCCCCAAAAGGGAAGGTACAATATAACAATGAGAAATATGGATAAAAGTCCTCTCAACTATTCATAAATTTATCGTACAAATATAGAGAATCATAAAACAATCAGAACTATATGTAAGGTATAGTTCCGTTTCACACGATTTAAACATGCATTGGGAAGAAATTTAATTCTATATTTGTAAAGTTTTAAACCCGATGGAAACACAAGTTATTCTCAATAGCCGGCATTTTGATCTGACGTTAAAGCGTTTATGTCACCAGCTTATCGAAAACCACGGCGACTTTTCAGACACAGTATTGATAGGGCTACAGCCCAGAGGCATAAATGTGGTTACCCGATTAAAATTCCTTTTAGAAGAAATTTTGGGTAAGCCGGTTCAATGCGGATCTTTGGATATAACATTTTATCGGGATGACTTCAGAAGACGAGAACGTCCTTTAATTCCAAGTGCAACCAATGTTGATTTTGTTATTGAAAAGAAGAAAGTGGTATTGGTAGATGATGTTCTTTTTACGGGAAGAACAATTCGTGCCGGGTTGGATGCTATGTTGGCTTTTGGACGCCCTTCAGGCGTTGAATTACTTGCGTTTATTGACAGGCGATTCAAACGCGAATTGCCTATTCAGGCTGATTACGTCGGTAAGACAGTTGATACACTCAGCGAAGAGCGTGTTTCTGTTGAATGGCAAGAAGTAGAAGGAGAAGATAAAGTAGTATTGTTTACACCAAATAAGCTGAATGGATAATTTAAGTGTAAATCATTTGATCGGCATAAAAGATGTCACACGTGAGGATATCGAGTTGATCTTTAAAACGGCAGATAGTTTTAAGGATGTTATCAACCGGCCGATTAAAAAAGTTCCCTCATTACGGGATATAACAATTGCCAACTTGTTTTTTGAAAACTCTACGCGTACCCGTTTATCCTTTGAATTAGCCGAAAAGCGTTTATCTGCAGATGTTGTCAACTTTAGTGCAGCCTCTTCTTCTGTTAAGAAAGGAGAAACGCTGGTTGATACGGTTAACAATATACTTTCAATGAAAGTGGATATGGTGGTAATGCGCCATCCTAATCCCGGAGCAGCAAAATTCTTATCGGAACGAGTGAATGCGCGGGTTGTGAATGCGGGGGACGGAACACATGAACATCCTACGCAGGCTCTTTTGGACGCTTATTCCATTCGGGAACGATTGGGAAGTGTTGAAGGTAAAAAGATTGTCATTGTCGGTGATATTCTGCATTCGCGGGTAGCTCTTTCTAATATCTTCTGTTTACAGAAACTGGGAGCCGAGGTGATGGTGTGTGGTCCGACAACATTAATACCTAAGTATATTCATGAATTGGGTGTGAAAGTGGAGCATAATCTTCGCAAGGCGCTGGAATGGTGTGATGTGGCAAATATGCTGCGCATTCAGTTGGAACGCCAGGATATCAAATACTTCCCCTCACTGCGTGAGTATACTATGCTTTTTGGATTGAATAAAGAGATGCTGGACTCATTGGACAAAGAAATTATCGTGATGCATCCCGGTCCGATTAACCGGGGAGTGGAGATTACATCTGATGTGGCCGATAGTAAACAATCCATTATTTTAAATCAGGTAGAAAACGGGGTTGCTGTTCGTATGGCTGTAATTTATCTTCTGGCCGGAAAAATTGAGCGGTAATTCGGAAAAAATATTACTTTTGGGAAAAGTCGATCCGTTATGAACTATATTATCGAAAACCCTGAGAATTGTTCTATAATTACTTCGAAGGTTGATAAGCTTGATGCCACAAATGCTACCGAACTGAAAAGTGAATTGGTGCAATTGAATAAAAACGGTGTCAATAATATCATTCTCGATCTTGCTAATACAAAATATTGTGATTCATCCGGGTTGAGTAGTATCCTGATCGGAAATCGTCTTTGTAAAGATTCAAGCGGATACTTTGTGCTTTGCGGATTACAGCCTACAGTGGCTAAATTAATTTCAATTGCCCAATTGGATAGAGTGCTAATGATTGAAGAGAGCAGAGAAGCAGCTGTGGATAAGTTAGCTGCTCTGAATGTGAAAGTCGGTTCATGAAATTTGAAATAACTGTTCTGGGATCTGGTTCTGCTTTACCAACTCTTACCCGGAGACCTTCATCTCACTTTGTTAACTGTAATGAGCGCTATATACTCATTGATTGTGGGGAGGGAACTCAACTTCAGCTTCGTAAGTATAAATTGAAATTTCAGCGTATTGATGTAATATGCATAACTCACCTTCACGGGGATCATTTTTTTGGTCTTGTAGGATTGCTATCAACAATGCATTTGCTGGGAAGAGAGAAAAAACTAACTATTATTTGTCCGCAAGGACTGGAGTCCATTATCCGTATGCAGCTGGAAATCGGTGGTGGAGCATATCTTAGTTTTGAAATTGAGTTTAACGAACTCAATTATCCATCTTCAAAGCTGGTTTTTGAGGACAATGTTCTTGAAATACATTGTTTTCCGTTAAAGCATCGTGTTCCGACACATGGTTTTCTGATTCAGGAAAAAGAACGCTTATATTCACTTGATAAACCTGCTTTTGACCATTATGGACTTAGTATAGCTCAGATTCCTGCCATTCGCAGGGGAGAAGATATTGAACGCGAAGACGGAACCGTTATCCGTAACAAAGAATTGGTTTTACCTAAAGAAAAACCGAAAAGTTATGCCTATTGTTCGGATACGATATTCAGAGAAAGCATAATAGAGTATGTTTCAGGTGTAGACCTGATGTATCACGAAGCAACTTTTCTGGATAAGGATAAGGATAAAGCGAAGAAAACTTATCATACTACTGCTGCCCAGGCCGGACAACTTGCTAAAAAATCCCGGGTAAAGAAATTGCTGATTGGTCATTTTAGCACGCGATATTCGGATGTGCAGGGACATATTGATGAAGCAAGTCAGCATTTTGAAAATGTAGAAGCGGCAGAAGAAGGAAAAGTAATTCGAATATGAAAAATCAGGATTTTTTGAATCGGTTGAGAGAGGATATTTCACCCGTTAGAGAAGAAATTATTAATCATCCGCTATATGCTCAAATACAGACTATTCAGGATGTGAGATGTTTTATGGAGCATCATGTCTTTGCAGTATGGGATTTTATGTCTTTGCTAAAAGTTTTACAAAATCATCTTACATGTACCCAGGTTCCGTGGCTTCCGGCTGAAGACGGAGATTCTGCATGGTTGATTAATGAGATTGTTTTGGGAGAGGAGACAGATGAAGATGAGAAAGGGTTGAAAATGAGTCACTACGAGTTGTATTACCATGCGATGAAACAAACAGGGGCTTCTCATACAACAATTGATACCTTTATTGCTAAATTAAGACAAGGTATTAGTGTAGCTAAAGCTTTGGAAGATTCCTCCATTCCCGCCACAGTAAAAGACTTTGTGAAGTTTACTTTTGCATGTATTGAAGAAGGTAAAACGCATATACTGGCAGCTGTATTTACGTTTGGAAGAGAAGATCTGATTCCCGGAATGTTTATTTCCATGATGAAGGAAATGCAACAATCCGGATCAGGTGAAATGGATAAGTTTGTCTATTACCTTGAACGACATATTGAGGTAGACGGTGGACATCATGGAGCGTTGGCGTTGCGTATGACAAGCATGTTGTGTGGTGATGATGCAGAAAAATGGGAAGAAGCAACAAAAGCTTGTGTGTTGAGTCTTCAAAGGAGAAAACAACTATGGGATGGTATATTGTATCATATTCAAGCCGAAAGAGATTCTTCTAATTAACCTTTTCTGAACCTATTAGGTTATACAGGGATTGAAAAAAGAGGTTGATAATTTGTTGATAAAGTAGAAAATACGTATCTTTGCGCCCTATTTTGAAATTCTCGGCCGACAGAGAAAATTGAATTATTGTTAAATCCTTTCAGGAAGTCGGTTGCCTGAAATACAAAGAAATGAGCCGAATGGCAAAAGAACAAATTACAGAAGGACTTTCTGATTTCGATTGGGAAGCAGTATCGCAAGGCGGATACTCTACAGCAAAACGCGAGGAGTATTCTCAAATGTACGACGAAACTTTGAATGCTATTGCTGAAAAGGAAGTTGTTAAAGGAAAAGTTGTTGCGATCACTAAAAAAGAGGTAGTGATAAACCTTGGTTACAAATCTGAGGGGATCATTCCTATTAACGAGTTCCGCTACAATCCTGACCTTAAGGTTGGTGATGAAGTAGAGGTGTATGTAGAATCACAGGAAGACAAATTTGGTCAGCTTGTTATCTCGCACAAAACAGCTCGTACTCACAATGCATGGGAGCGTGTTAATGAAGCGCTTCATTCAGGAGAGATTATCACTGGTTATGTGAAATGCAGAACTAAAGGTGGTCTTATCGTTGATGTATTTGGAATCGAAGCATTCCTTCCTGGTTCTCAGATTGATGTTAAACCAATCCGTGATTACGACATTTATGTTGGTAAGAACATGGAGTTCAAAGTGGTTAAAATCAACGCTGAGTTCCGTAACGTTGTTGTTTCTCATAAAGCACTTATTGAAGCTGAGCTTGAAGAGCAGAAGAAACAAATTATCAGTGGTCTTGAAAAAGGTCAGGTATTGGAAGGAACAGTTAAAAATATTACTTCATACGGAGTATTTATTGACTTAGGTGGTGTTGATGGTCTTATCCACATTACTGACTTGTCATGGGGGCGCGTAAATCATCCTGAAGAAATCGTTGAATTAGATCAGAAATTGAATGTTGTAATTCTTGATTTTGATGATGATAAAAAGCGTATTGCTCTAGGATTGAAACAACTTCAGCCTCATCCATGGGATGCTTTGGATGCGAATCTGAATGTTGGAGATAAAGTAAAAGGAAAAGTTGTTGTTCTTGCTGACTATGGAGCATTCGTTGAAATCGCTCCTGGTGTAGAAGGTTTGATCCACGTTTCAGAAATGAGCTGGTCTCAACACCTTAGAACAGCTCAGGATTTCCTTTCAGTAGGAGATGAAGTAGAAGCAGTTATCCTTACGTTGGATAGAGAAGAACGTAAAATGTCTCTAGGTATCAAACAATTGATGCCAGATCCATGGGAAGGAATTGAGTCTCGTTATCCGGTTGATTCTCGTCACAAATCTAAAGTTCGTAACTTTACTAACTTCGGAGTATTTGTTGAGTTGGAAGAAGGTGTAGACGGATTGATCCATATTTCAGACCTTTCATGGCAAAAGAAAATCAAGCACCCATCAGAATTCTGTAAAGTTGGAGATGAGCTTGAGGTGGTTGTTCTTGAAATCGATAAAGAAGGAAGACGTATTTCTCTTGGGCACAAACAACTTGAAGAGAATCCATGGGAAGTATTTGAAACAATCTTCGGAGAAGGTTCGGTACACCAGGGAACAATTGTTGACATGAAAGATAAGTCAGCTATCGTTTCTCTTCCTTACGGAGTAGAAGGTGTTTGTCCGGCTAAACACTTGAGAAAAGCAGATGGAGCAAACGCAAAAGTTGACGAAACACTTGACTTTAAAGTGATTGAGTTTAACAAAGATGCTAAGAAAATCGTTGTTTCTCATACGGCAACATTTGAAGAAATTGAAACAGAAAAACCTTCTTCTAAGAAAAAAGGTGGTGATTCTTCAACTTCAAAAGCTGTAAAATCAATTAACCAAAATCAGGAAAAATCAACACTTGGAGATTTGGATGCTTTGGCACAATTGAAAGATAAAATGGAAAACGAAGGAAATTAATTCCGGTTGATATTTTATAGAAAGAAAAACGGTTGGCTTTTTTAAGTCAACCGTTTTTTTTTAATCGCTATATGATAAATTATTTCCTAATTTTGCACTATGAAAATTTTGTACTTCTATGATCCCTTATGTGGATGGTGTTTCGCTTTTGCAGATGCAGTAAAACAACTAAAGGAAAAATATCCTGATTGGGATTTCGAAATTATTTCAGGAGGAATGGTTCGGGGGGTAAATGAAGGACCTATTGGTAACATGGCTTCCTATATTCTTAGTGCTCTTCCGAGAGTAGAGGAGATGTCCGGTGTGAAGTTTGGTACTGCATACAGGGAGGTACTTAAAGAGGGAACGCAGAATACTTCTTCGGTACCACCATCAAAGGCTTTAGCCCTTGTGAAAAAGCATTTTCCCAAACAACAATATAGCTATGCTGAAGCTATGCAACAGGCATACTATATGGAGGGACGGGATTTAACGTCCATTGAAACGCATAAGAAATTGTTTGCTGATTTGGGTCTGTCAGTTGAACTACTCGAAAATGAATTCGATAGCGAGGAAGCGATGAAATTAGCATTAGAAGATTTTCAATTTTCAGCCAACTGTGGAATAACCGGTTATCCGGCTCTGGTAATTCAGAAAGGTGAGGAGTATTTTCTTGCCGCGAAAGGATATACTTCGTTTGAGCAATTAACGACAGTAGTTGATCGTATTACAGAATAATACTAATCGTCTGCCAACACATTTCTGAGTACTTCTTCGTAAACATCTTCTCCCCGATAAAGAATGTTTCGGCACCATTCGGTTTTGAGGTCAATTAATTCTTCATTGGTTAATTGCCACTCGATGTCTGAATCCATGAGCCGGTCTCGTAGCGTATTTAAAGATAAGGCTGCAGAAACACTGATGTTAAAACTTTCGGTAAAACCATACATAGGGATACGTATAGCTTCATCAGCAAGATCGATAGCTTGTTGACTTAAACCGTCTTTTTCAGTTCCGAAAACGAGAGCTACAGGTTGAGAGAGATCCAGTGTTTTTAATGTTTTATCAGCGTAAGGAGAAGTGGCTATAATTCGATAACCTTCTTTTTTTAGCTGGTTCAGGCAAGATTCTGTGTTCTGGTTTTTGTAATGATGTGTAGTTACCCACTTTCCTGCTCCCATCGCAACTTCACGATTAACTTCATACTTTTTTTTGTCAGCAATGACATGAACATCCTGTATTCCGAAACAATCACAGGATCTTACCACGGCGCTGGCATTGTGGGATTGATAGATGTTTTCTAAAACAACAGCAATATGTTTGGTTCGTAATCCGGCTAACTTTTCAATTAACTCCCGTTTGTTATCCGAAACCATATGAAGCATCCGGGTCATGATTTCATGCTTCTGATCGTACGTGATATTCTTCATCCTTTGTAAAATGAAAAAGGAGACTCAAAATGAATCTCCTTTTTAGAGTTTTCTAAGCTACTGAGATTAGCCAACTGTCTTGTTCAATTCAGCACCAGCTTTAAACTTAACTACTTTTTTAGCAGCGATTTTGATCTCTTTTCCTGTTTGTGGGTTACGACCTGTACGCGCAGCACGTTCAGAAATTGAGAAAGATCCGAAACCGATCAAAGAGATACGGTCACCTTTTTTCAAAGCCTGAGAAGTAGCGTTAATAAATCCGTCCAATGCTTTTTTAGCATCTGCTTTAGACAATCCTGCGTCAGCAGCGATAGCGTCAATTAATTCCGCTTTGTTCATAGTCCTTTTGGTTTTTTAGATTGTTAATAAAAAAATTACTTGAAGCAAATATATACGAATAATCAAGCTAGACAAGTATTTCAGGGAAAAAAAATATTTAAATGTTGATAATTTTGGCAAAATGTGGATAAATGAACAGATTTTCCAGTGTTTATAAGCTTTTTGGGGATTTTTTATTGCAAAAAAGAGAAGTCATTTGGTGGGCATAATTCGATAAATGGGTTCTAACCTTCTATAAACAGTGCTTTTCTTTCTCATAACCCATATCAACGGAATTGATTAAAATTTAATCAATAAAAGATAATAAACAATTTATCAGATAGTTTGCAGCTTGTACTACAGATTCGAAAAGGAAAATAGGGGGGATGAAAGAGAAAAGCTTCTATTTTTGTATTATGAAAGTTACTATACTTGGTTCCGGAACTTCTCAGGGGGTACCGGTTATTGCCTGTCAATGTGAAGTGTGCTTATCTTCCGATCCAAAAGATAAAAGACTCAGAGCTTCAGTTCTTATTGAACACGGAGGAATGAATTATTGTATAGACAGTGGTCCCGATTTCCGTCAACAGATGCTTATGAATGACGTGAGGTCTCTGGAGGGAATTCTATATACTCATGAGCACAAAGATCACATAGCAGGAATGGATGATGTACGCGCATTTAACTTTCTACAACAACGTCCAATGGATTTGTACTGTAATACGCAGGTAGAAGAAGCGCTGCGTCGTGAATTTCACTATGTTTTTTTACAGGACGGCTATCCCGGTATTCCAAAAGTAACGATAAACAGAATCTCTGCTGACACCTCTTTTTTGCTAAAGAATAGGTTGGAAGTACAACCGATAGAAGTGTTGCATTACAAGATGCCTGTTTTAGGATTCCGTATCAATGACTTTACCTATATCACAGATGCGAAGACGATTTCAGAAAAAGAGAAAGAGAAAGTAAAAGGGACAGAAGTATTGATAATAAACGCTCTGCGGTTAGAGCCTCATTTGTCACATTTTAACTTAGAGGAAGCTTTACAATTTATTGATCAGATAAACCCTTCAAAAGCTTACATTACACATATCAGTCATTTATTTGGAACTCACCAGCAAATTACGGATCAATTACCGAATAACGTTTATGCTGCTTATGACGGACTGACGATCGAATTATAACTGTTATTTTCCTTTGGCTTTTACAACGATCAGTATCGTGTAAAGCATGATTTTAAAATCCAAAGCTAGTGACATATTCTTCAGATAAAGAAGATCGTATTTCATACGTTGCAGCATTTGGTCAACATTCTCAGCATATCCGTATTTAACTTGCCCCCAGGAGGTGATTCCCGGACGTACTTTTGTCAATTGCATAAACTGAGGTTCCTTTTGTATAATTTGATCAATATAAAATTGTCGTTCCGGTCGCGGACCAACTAATGACATATCTCCTTTTATGACATTGATAAACTGGGGGAATTCATCCAGTCTTAGTTTGCGCATTATTCTTCCAACAGGTGTAATTCGGGGATCATTAGAACTGGATAACTGAGGACCTTTGGATTCTGCATCTGTATACATGGTTCTGAATTTGATGATCTTAAAAGGAATTCCGTTTTTACCAACTCTCTCCTGAAGAAAGAAAATAGGACCCTTGGAAGAAGTAAGAACAGCAATAGAAAGAACAATGTACAAGGGTATGAGTAAAATAAAGGCAATTAGTGAGAGAACAATATCAAATATACGTTTTAAGGCTTGTTGCCAAAAAGGCATGAATTCCGAGTTGACTTCCAGAAGTAAAGCTCCAAAGATGTTGTTCATTCGTACCGATCCCGATATGATATCGTACATATCAGGGATTAATTTAATTCGGACAGGGTAACCTGAAAGAATTGAAATAATACCTTTTAGCTTTTCATGTTCACTGCGATCCAGAGCAATGATAACTTCTTCAATCTCCTGATCTTTGATCACTTGTTCCACCTCCTTAACGTGGCCAAAGTAGGGAAGTTTTTCTTCTAGAATTGTGTCAATTCCATTCAGATTGACAAATCCCACAAAACTATTCCCCATACTTTTTGGGAGGGCTTCTAGTTCTTCGTAAATCTGTACTGCTTTTTCACTTCCACCAATCAATAAGGTTTTAAAGCCCACTTTTCTTGTTTGAATACGCCGGACAAAATAGCTGGTCAGTATGTATCGGGGTATAATGGTACAAATAAAATGAATGGCAAATAACCCGAGAATAGATTTGTAGTAAAACTGGTAACTGTATATATCGTCATCCAATAATAAAGCAAAGAAAAGACCTATACTTCCTGTAAGTGTTGCTGTAAATGTCTGACTGAGGATTTTGAATCTGTGTTGGCGAATAACATTCTGATACGTTCCAACAATATAATATAACAATAACCAGAATAAAGGGATTACAATACTACCTAACCAAAAAGTAGGATTAGTAGAAAATTCAGCCTGTTCGATTTGGGTTTTTCTGAAATAATAAAACGCCGCCCAGGCAAGTGCTGCAGAGCAATAATCAGTCAGAACCATGAACAGAGCAGGGTAACGTGTAATCATGCGAGCGTCAGAAGTGTATCAGTTTTATATTGTCGATGATTGCATAACTATCAGACATGCCAGTCTGAAGAATACTGGTAAAGAGTAACTGAAACTGGTTATAGTTTACACTATAGCTAACAATTTCCCGGATATCAATGTACATCTTTTTCCAAACAACACTCCCTTCATACTGAGTATTCAATAGTACGTGAGCATTTACATTAAATCCATCCTGATTAATCGCTTTTACAGACGTTAATATCGAGTTAGTATTGTAATAATCGATTTCAATATACACATCCTGACCTTTTGGGATGTTCCACATATCAGTTGTAGCAGCTTCCCAGAGTGAATCTGTGGTATTTAGATCCACACGACCATAAAAATTACCGTACTTCAATATTTCAGGGTCATTGTCCTTATAGAGATCTGTTTTACTATAAATAGTTGACTGTATTTTTACAGACGCATCTTCAAAGTCTTCAATCCAGAAATTAAGCCCTGAAAAATAACGCGTTACCGGAGTCACTGTTGTTGTATCCAATCGTGTAAAATTGATCTGTTCAGAATACATCTCTACAAATGGGTAGCGCACTTTTCTTGCTGAAATCCCATTCTTCCGCACGCCAGCTACAATTTGCAGCTTATGAGATCCTTCGTAGTCAAGTGGTAATTTACAGGGAAGCTCAAAAACACCAAGCAATTCACCATCAATATATACCCAGGCATCGGAGAAATTATGGGTAAGTTCTCCCTGAAGACTGGAAGCAGAAGGATTCTCCTCCAGAATGAAGTCATTAATTTTAAGAAACGTTGGTGGATTTACATCTTTTCCGCAGGAATAAAGCAGAAAAATACCAATTATGCTTACCAGTAGTTTATTCATTTCGTACAATTCTCAACTGTTAAACGTAAAAAAGAATTAATTATTTTCGGTAATCAGGTTTCCTGAAAATTTTAATTTCTCCAGAATTTGGTGAGCAATGGACAGTGCAGCGTAACCATCTTCTATTGTCACGGCAGGAGTTGAGTTTTCGTTTATTGCCTGAGCAAAAGAGCGAAGTTCTTCTTTTATTGCATTTGTTTCCTGAATATCAGGTTTATCGAATTGAATTTTTTTCGAAGGTTTTCCCGGTCCAAGGTCCATAACGATATCAAAGGGATCTGGTTCTCCCTGTACGTCAGTCATCGTAACAACTTCCATCTCCTTTGTCAAAAAATCAACGCTTACGTAGGCATCTCGTTGGAAGAAACGACTTTTACGCATGTTTTTTAAAGAGATACGTGAAGCCGTTAAGTTAGCGACAGCTCCGTTATCAAATTCTATCCGTGCATTGGCAATATCAGGTGTATCACTTACTACAGCTACTCCTGATGCAGAAACACGTCTTACGGATGACTTTACAACACTCAGTATAACATCAAGGTCGTGAATCATCAGATCAAGAACCACAGGAACATCACAGCCTCTGGGGTTAAACTGGGCTAATCGATGTGTTTCAATAAACATGGGTTTTTCCAGATACGGTAATGCAGCCTGAAATGCAGGATTAAATCGTTCAACATGACCGACCTGCACTTTTACATTGGCTTCATGCGCAAGGTTCATTAGAGTTTTTGCTTCCTCCGGTGTTTCAGTTATGGGTTTTTCAATAAAAACATGTCGTGAAGCTTTTAAAGCCATCGAAGCACAATCGAAATGAGCTAATGTCGGAGTAACGATGTCTACCACATCAACATGTTCAATAATCTCTTCAATACTGGAAAACGCTTTTGTATTAAACTCTTTCGCTACTTGTGCAGCCTGTTCGGGATTTGGGTCATAAAAACCAACAAAATCATATACGTCCTCTAGTTCTTTAAGAAGACGAATGTGAATCTTTCCCAAGTGACCTGCTCCCAATACTCCGACTTTCAGCATACCTTTTAAATCTGTTTTTTACAAAAATAAAGTTTGAACCTACTACTCAACTAAGAAAAAGCCGAATGTTATGAACAAAAAGGCTTGAAAAAGTACCGTTTTAGTACAGACTCCCTGTCTTATCACCTTTTTATATACTTTTGCGGGTATGAGACTGCGATTGGATTTACAGTATGACGGAACCGATTTTTTCGGTTGGCAGATTCAACCTGATGTGATTTCTGTTCAGGGTGCTATTGAAGATGTTCTTACCCGGTTAAATAGTGGAAATCCGGTTGAAGTTACGGGGTGTGGAAGAACAGATACAGGGGTACATGCTTTTCATTATGTTGCACATTGTGACTTTTCGTTTAAAGGAAGTCTTGCAGATCTTGAATGGAAAATGAATACGATGCTTCCTTCTTCGATTGCGATTCTTTCTGTTCAAACGGCTGAAGACAATTTTCATGCACGTTTTGATGCGCACTTTCGAACTTACAGGTACTTTATTCATCAGATAAAGAATCCTTTTGAAAAATCTTTTAGTTATTACTACCCACATGCGTTAGATGTAGAAGCCATGAATAAAGCCTGCTCTTTTATCACAGGTCAAAAGGATTTTACTTCCTTTTCAAAATTACATACTGACGTAAAAACAAATGACTGTGAAGTAACCTCAGCTAGATGGGTAAAGGACGGAGACAAAATCTATTTTGAAATCACAGCTAATCGGTTTTTAAGAAATATGGTTCGTGCAGTGGTTGGTACTTTACTTTTGGTCGGAGAAGGTAAAATCAGCCCGGAAGAAGTCGCTGCTATAATTGAGAGAAAGGATCGGGGAGAGGCCGGAAGAAGTGTTCCCGGGTGCGGGCTGTTCCTTTGGAGAATAGAATATTAGTGACCAGATTAAAATAACAACAGCGTAATGTGAAATAATCCGGGGAAATAATTTTCGGAAAGCGTTCTCTTTTCCTGAAATGCTGTGTATTTTTGTGGCTGTGAGTAAAGAAAAAAATAGCGAATTTTCTGTTTTTAAACGATTATTTCAGGCTACCCGTTCATACAGGTGGCTTTTCATAGGAGCGTTTCTGGTAACTATAACTCTGGCTGTTTTGGGGCCATTCAGGCCTATGCTGATGGGAGAAATTGTAAATGAATTTCTGAATAACCCGGGGGAAAAAGATCAGTTATTGTTTTGGATCGTTATTCTTTTGGTGATTTTATTCGCCGAGGCACTGTTTCAGTTTCTTTCATCCTATATGTCTAATTTATTGGGGCAATCCATCATTCTGGATATGCGGAAGAAGCTATTTAAACATATCGTGTCTTTCCGAATGAAATTTTTTGATAAAACCCCGATAGGTTCGCTGGTTACCCGGCTTGTTGCAGATATAGAGGCGATCGCGGATGTTTTTTCACAGGGATTGATTAATATTTTAGGAGATATCCTGGCTTTGGTGGCTGTGGTTTTGTTCATGCTTTATGATAACTGGCAACTTACTTTGGTCGCTTTGATACCTATTCCGCTGTTGATTTTGGCAACCCGTATTTTTGCCCGTGCGATGAAAAAAGCTTTCCAACAGGAGCGGCTACAGGTGAATCGGTTGAATAATTTTGTTCAGGAGCGGATAACAGGAATGGCCATTCTCCAGATTTTCAATCGACAGAAAATTGAAATGAATCATTTTCAGGAAATTAATAAAGAGCACAGACAGGCGCATATCAATGCTGTGTGGGCGAATTCTATATTTTTCCCGATTGTTGAACTTCTGAGTTCCATATCCATAGGAATGCTTGTCGTTTGGAGTGTGATTCAATTAGAGTGGGTGGATAGCGATGAGCATGTTTTTGGAGAAATAATTGCCTTTACATTGTGGATTCACATGTTATATCGTCCTATTCGCCAATTGGCAGATAAGTTTAATGTATTGCAACGTGGAGTTGTTCGCGCCGAACGCGTATATGAATTACTGGACAGGAGTGAACATATTCAGGATGATGGGAAAGCAGACCAATGTGATTTTTCGAAGGAAATTACTTTCAAAAATGTTTGGTTCGCTTACAAAGATGAGGATTGGGTTCTTGAAGATATTAATCTTACAATCAAAAGCGGCGAAACCGTTGCTTTTGTCGGTGCAACAGGAGCGGGTAAGTCTACTATAGTTAATCTTCTGGGGCGTTTCTATGAGTTTAAAAAAGGACGTATTGAGATTGGAGGGGAATCCATCGTTGATATCAACCTGAACTATCTCCGAAAAAACATAGCTATTGTATTGCAGGACGTGTTTCTGTTTTCAGATACCATCCACAATAATATAACACTTGGAGATCCATCTATTTCCCGTGAACAGGTAATTGAAGCGGCAAAAGCGGTAGGAGCACATGACTTCATTATGCGCCTGAAAGATAATTATGATTACAACGTAGGGGAAAGAGGAGGCGTGTTATCAGTCGGCCAACGACAATTGCTTTCATTTATACGCGCTTTTGTGTACAATCCGAAGATTTTGGTTTTGGACGAAGCTACTTCAAACGTTGATAATGAATCGGAAGAACTGATTCAGCGAGCGACTGAGAAGTTGACAAAAGGAAGAACTTCTATTGTTATTGCTCACCGACTTTCCACTATACAAAAGGCAGATAAAATTGTTGTTATGGAGCATGGACGAATAATCGAAAGCGGAACACACCAGGAGCTTCTGGAAGAGAACGGACATTATAAAAAGCTGGTTGATTTACAGTTCAAGTAATGCCTGTTCCATAGAATGAACCGAAGAATAGCCTTTTAAATAACAAGTCAAGTAAAGAATATTAAATTTGCAGGACAAACGAATTCAAACGTAATGGCACAGAAACCAAGTATTCCAAAAGGTACAAGAGATTTTTTACCCGCAGATGTGGCAAAACGCACCTATATTTTTGAAACGATTAAAAATGCGTTCAGAAAATATGGTTTCCAGCCCATTGAAACACCTTCTTTTGAGAAAAGAGAAACGTTGTTGGGGAAATATGGAGAGGAAGGAGATCGATTGATTTTCCGGATTCTCAACTCTGGAGATAAAATGAAAAAAGCTGATTTGAACGCTTTGGAAAATGATAATCTGGCTGTATTTGCAAATTCACTATCTGAAAAAGCATTGCGATATGATTTAACAGTTCCTTTTGCACGATTCGTCGTTCAGCATCAGAATGAAATCTCTTTTCCTTTTAAAAGATATCAGATTCAGCCGGTTTGGCGGGCAGACAGACCGCAACACGGCAGGTATCAGGAATTTTATCAATGTGATGCGGATGTTGTAGGAAGTGATTCGTTGCTCTATGAATTAGAGTATATTCAGCTTTTTGACGAGGTTCTTACTTCGTTACATATTCCTGATTTTACCATTAAAATCAATAACCGAAAGATTCTTTCCGGCATTGCTGAAATCAGTGGGGAATCGGAGCGATTAATTGATATGACGGTTGCCATTGATAAGCTGGATAAAATTGGTCAGGAAGGTGTGGTGAAAGAGTTGGAGGAAAAAGGTGTTTCCGCTGCGGCTATTGCGAAAATTACACCCTTATTCGATTTGTCAGGGTCAAACTCAGAAAATTTGGAAAAAATACGCGAGTTTTTGGCCGAAAGTGAGATTGGTCTGAAAGGAATTGAGGAATTAAGCTTTTTATTGGATCAGATTGAAGCATTGGGATTAAACCGCGCTAAACTCGAGTTTGACGTAACACTTGCCCGCGGATTGAATTACTATACAGGCGCCATTTTTGAAGTAAAAGCAAATGGTGTTAAAATGGGAAGTATTTGTGGTGGTGGAAGGTATGACGACCTTACCGGTCTTTTTGGAATGTCAGGAATGTCAGGAGTTGGGATTTCTTTTGGTGCAGATCGTATTTATGACGTATTGACTGAATTACAACTTTTCCCCGCATCATTGGAGAAAGGGTTAACCCTATTGTTTGTGAACTTCGGTGAAAAAGAGCAACAACATTGTTTAAAATTGCTCAAAGAGGTCAGAGCTAACGCTATTGATGCGGAACTGTATCCTTCATTTGATGCTAAAATGAAGAAACAGATGAAGTATGCAGATGATAAAAAAGTAGAGTTTGTTGCTATTGTCGGAGAGGAAGAAATGAATGAGGGGCTTATTCAACTAAAGAATATGGCGACCGGAGAACAGGAGGAATTCAGCCTGGAAGAGATGATAGATTTTTTAGTGAAACGACATAATGCATATTAGATAAGATGAATACATTTACCATAACGAAGGAATACATTACACTTGATCAATTACAAGATGTTTTATCAACTAAGACTGTAGTTGAACTAAGTAAGGAGTGTAAAGAATCTGTTGAGAAGTGCAGGAACTATCTTGATCAGGCTGTTTCAGGACGAGAGGAGTTGATTTACGGAGTTAATACGGGATTTGGTTCTTTATGTAATACGGCGATCAGCGAAGATCAGCTGAGTTTGTTGCAGGTAAATCTTGTTCGTTCTCATGCATGTGGTGCGGGAAAAGAAATAGATCCGGAAATTGTACGGATTATGTTGCTGTTAAAAGCCATTGGGCTTTCAAAAGGTCATTCAGGCGTGCAATTGGCGACTGTAGAACGACTTTTGTATTTTTTTAATAATGATATACTTCCTGTTGTATATGAACAGGGGTCTCTAGGAGCTTCTGGAGATTTGGCACCATTGGCTCATCTGTCATTGCCTTTATTGGGTGAGGGAGAGGTGCTGGAAAAAGGGCAGCGGAAACCTGCCGGGGAAGTACTTAAATCACATAATCTTGATCCGATTGTTCTTCAGAGTAAAGAAGGTCTTGCTTTATTGAACGGAACACAATTCATGAGCTCTTTCGGACTATGGAGTGTACTTCGTGGTCGTGAAATTTTGCAGGGAGCGAATAAAATCGGCGCAATTTCTCTGGAGGCGTATGACGGAAGAAAAAATCCATTTAATGAAAATGTAAATGCGATTCGTTGCCAGGAAGGACAGATGGCTGTTGCCGGAGAGTTTCGTAAATTATTAGCAGGTAGTGAATTGATTGATCAGGTGAAAGTAAATGTTCAGGATCCGTATTCATTCCGTTGTATTCCGCAAGTGCACGGAGCTTCTTTCGATACTTTAAATTACGTATTTCAAATCATTGAAAAAGAAGTGAATGCAGTTACTGATAATCCGACTGTTTTCCCGGATGAAGACGAAGTGGTTTCAGCAGGGAATTTCCACGGTCAGCCTCTTGCATTATCAATGGACTTTTTAGCGATTGCAATGGCAGAACTGGGCAGTATTTCAGAGAGAAGAACCTACAAGTTAATAAGTGGAACCAGAGACTTACCGGCTTTTTTGGTTACCAATCCCGGACTTAATTCCGGATATATGATTCCTCAATATGCGCAGGCATCTATTGTGAGTCAGAACAAACAACTGTGTACACCTGCCAGTGTCGATACCATTGATTCCAGTAACGGACAGGAAGATCATGTGAGTATGGGGGCTAATGCGGCAACAAAATTGTACCGTGTAATAGATAATGTTTTTTCAATTCTTGGGATTGAGCTAATGAATGCATCTCAGGCTATTGAGTTTAGAAGACCGGGAAAAAGTTCACCTGTATTGGAGGAAATACTCCATTTGTTCCGGAAAGAAGTACCTTTAACGGAGAATGATACCTATATGCATCCAAGAATGGAAGCGAGTAAGAAATTTGTAAAGAACGAGTTATGGAAAATCAATTTGCAGAAATAGAAAAAGAGCAAAATCAGAATAAACGACCGTTATTTTTGACGGTACTAGTAATTCTAACCTGGATGTGGACAGCGATTTCAATCATGAACAGTTTTACTGCGTTGGTAAATGGTCCGATGGATGATGAGATGATGAAAGAGCAGGAATTAGCTGCCGCTGAAACGATTAGTGAGCTGAAAGAAAGCGGACAGGATGGAGAAGAAGGTGAGTTTGTGCAAATGATTGAGCTGGGACTTGAAAGAATGAAATACGTCAACGAAGAAGCGTTTATGCGTAACTATCTGACGATTCTTGTTGTCTCCATCCTGGGAGCTATAGCTGCCTATCTTATGTGGACACGGAAAAAGACTGGGTTTCATTTGTACATTATTTATACTCTGTCATATATTGGTATGGCCTACCTGATTTATCCGGCAAGTATGGTTATTAATATGGAAGTGTACATTAATTTGTTGATAGGAGGTTTATTTGTGATCCTGTATTCGAGGAATCTTCACGCGATGTCCTGATTTTGTAGGTGATATCGCTATTAATTCACTACCTTTGCACCAAATTTTAGAAAAATATGTTAACAGTAAGCAATTTATCTCTTCAATTCGGAAAACGTACCTTGTTTGATGATGTAAACCTTAAGTTCCAGAATGGAAACTGTTATGGGGTGATCGGAGCAAACGGAGCCGGAAAATCTACTTTCCTGAAAATCCTTTCCGGAGAGCAGGACCCGACAAGGGGTTCTATTGATCTTGAGCCGGGGAAACGAATGGCTGTTTTGAAGCAGGAGCACAACGTATTTGACGAATATGAAGTGTTGAAGACTGTTATCATGGGGCACAAGCGCCTTTATGAAATCATGGAGGAGAAAGATGCTTTATATGCCAAACCTGATTTTTCAGATGAGGATGGAATGAGAGCATCCGAACTGGAAGCTGAATTTGCTGATATGGAAGGCTGGAATGCTGAGACAGACGCAGCAAGTTTATTATCTAACCTTGGAATTAGTGAATCGTACCACTACATGAAAATGGCAGATGTTCCTGCCGAGTTGAAGGTACGTATTTTGTTGGCGCAGGCACTTTTTGGTAATCCGGATGTATTAATTCTGGATGAGCCGACGAATGATCTGGATGCAAGAACAATTGCCTGGTTAGAAGATTTTATTCTTGATTTTAAAAATATGGTGATTGTTGTTTCTCACGACCGTCACTTTTTGGATGTTGTGTGTACACACATCTGTGATATTGACTATAGTAAAATCCAATTATTTACAGGAAACTATTCTTTCTGGTACCAGTCTTCACAGTTGGCCGCACGCCAAAGAGCGGACAAGAACAAAAAGAATGAGGAAAAGAAGAAAGAACTTCAGGACTTTATTTCCCGGTTCTCAGCGAATGCCTCTAAATCGAAGCAGGCTACCAGCAGACGTAAGTTATTGGATAAATTAGATCTGGATGAAATTCAGCCTTCATCCCGACGCTATCCCGGAATTCAGTTTTCACAGGAAAGAGAAGCCGGAAATCAGGTGTTGAATGTTTCAAACCTGAGTGCAAAAGGTGAAGAAGGGGAAGTACTATTCAAGGATTTGAATTTTGTGATGAATCAGGGGGATAAAATTGCTTTCGTTTCTAACAATTCGAATGCAATTACTGCCTTATTTGAAATCCTGAACGGTAATAAAGAACAGGAATCAGGAGAATTTACATTCGGAACAACGATCTCAACAGCGTATTTACCAAGTAATAACAGCAGCTTTTTTGAGGACGAGATTAATCTGATTGATTGGTTGCGTCAGTATGCTCAGACAGACGAAGAGCGCGAAGATGTTAACCTGCGTGGATTCCTGGGACGCATGCTGTTTACCGGAGAAGAAGCTTTGAAGAGTTCAAAAGTTCTTTCCGGAGGAGAGAAAATGCGTTGTATGTTGTCACGTATGATGTTGGCTAAAGCGAATTTACTTATGCTTGACGAGCCGACAAACCACCTTGATCTGGAATCGATTACTGCATTAAACAATGGAATGCGTGATTTTGAAGGGCAGATTTTGTTTAGTTCGTATGACTATGAATTGGTGAATACAGTAGCGAACAGAATCATAGAGTTGACTCCAAATGGTGTGATTGATAAAATGATGTCTTACGAAGAATATCTCAAGGATGAGAAAGTTGTGGCACAGAAAGAAGAAATGTATGCGTAATGCATTCTGAATAATTATAAAGAAAGAGAGGTGATATCAGCCTCTCTTTTTTGTTTATATTTTTACAAAAACAAATAACGATGCATACTCTGGAAGAAAAAAAAGCAGCATTTGAGAGATTGTTGAATATTATGGACGATCTGAGAGAGAAATGCCCCTGGGATAAGAAGCAAACGCTTGAATCTCTTCGTCACCTGACAATAGAAGAAACATACGAATTAGGAGAAGCTATTCTGTCAGGAGATATGAATGAACTGAAAGGTGAAATAGGAGATCTGTTGTTACATATGGTATTCTATTCGAAAATAGCATCGGAAACAGAAGATTTTGACATCGCTGATGTATTGAATGCCATTTGTGATAAGCTGGTATATCGTCATCCGCATATTTATGGTGATGTAGAGGCGTCAACGGAGGAAGAAGTGAAAGCCAACTGGGAAAAATTAAAATTAAAGGAAGGTAAGAAATCCGTTCTACAGGGGGTTCCGACAGGGTTGCCAGCAATGGTAAAAGCAGCGAGAATACAGGAAAAAGTAAAAGGTGTAGGTTTTGATTGGGACAACCGGGAACAGGTTTTTGATAAGGTGAAAGAAGAATTGGGCGAATTAAAAGAAGAGATTGATAAGGGATCGGATCAGATAGAAGATGAATTTGGAGATCTGTTATTCTCTATGATTAATTATGCGCGGTTTATAGGTGTTAATCCGGAAAATGCGCTGGAGAAAACCAATAAAAAGTTTATTTCACGTTTTACCGCGATGGAAGAATATATAGCAAACGATGGTAAGCAGTTCGCGGAGATGAATCTGGAAGAGATGGATACATATTGGGAAAAAGCTAAAAACGAACAACTTAAAAATCAATAATAGCGACACAAAGTTTGTTGATAGAGTAAACAACGTGTTTCGTGCGTTAAATTTTCCGGTTAGTATAAAATAAGCAGTATAATTTTTTGGCGAAATTTGATAAAACTTCTATCTTGGCACAACAAAAAAATATAACTATGAAAAAGAACTTATTTGTTTTGGGAGCTGCTGCTTTAGTTTTGGCTTCTTGTGGAGGTCCAAGTGACGAAGAAATGAACAAAGCTGCTCAGTCAATGTGTGACTGTGTAGAAAAGAAGCGTGCGGAGGCTGATCCGGATGATTTATTTGCTACTGACGATATGCACTTTGCTTTTTGTGCATTGGATGTTGCTGTTGATCACGGAGTAAACTGTGCTGATGAGTCGTTTGCAAAAGCTTTGGATGGAAAATGTCCTGAGTTGAACGAGCTACAGAAAGAGTACGCTAAAACAGCTGAGTAAAAAATGGTACGTTGGTTATTTTTTTCTTTACCGGTTTTCTTTCTGTTGAGCTGTGGTTCAACGGAGGCGGAGAAAAATGCTGCTGAAATGGCCTGTTCCTGTTCTGAAGATAAATCTGTTTTTGGTATAGCGAACTGTTTTGCTTCTGTTGCAGATAGCCTTGGTGTTGATCCGGCTTCAATCGGATACGATAGGGCTTTCAGAAAGCAATGTCCGGAAACTTATAATAGATTGATGGACTTTTCGAAAGGGAAAAAATAAACTACGTAAGCGTAAGAAATAGAAAAGACCGGGATTTTTATTCCGGTCTTTCTTTTTATCTGTTTGTTAGTAATTATTTTGTTTCAGGTAGTTTTTTTGCAAGCATTAAATAAGGCTCAAACATATGGTGTTGGAAAATATTCTCTTGAGCGTCTTTTGGAAACGAAGCATAATATTCAATATCAGGCATAAGGATAATAGGAGTTCCCGCCCGGGTATAATAGATCCCTCTGGAGAATTCAGGTTGTACATACTGAGGTTTACTTTTTTGTATTAGTTTTCCAGTTCTGTATCCCAATTGTTTCTTTACATTTTTACGGGCTTTTTTTGTAGATTTATCCATACTGTTATAGGCGCCTTTTAGAGCCATTCGTACAAGTAATTTTTGCTTTTTCAACATGGGTTTTACATACCTAAAGGGATTAGTTGTCGCGAAATCTTCTGAAGTTTGGACAGTAATTGGAGTTTCCGGAACCCAATCTTCCGGATTTACGACTGTGTAAGCCCAGCCTCCAAATGTTAAGTGCTCATAATCATAAGCAAAATAAAGGTTGCCCGGTTTGGGTGCAGCGCTGGCATACGTTTTAAATACGATATCAGCCGGCAGTTTTCCGTCCTTCTGAAGATAGCGCAGATAGGCAGTGGTAAGATGAGATAAAGCACCTCCCTGGCTATGACCAAAAATCAGAACATTTTTTACTCCTGTCCGGTAGCAGGAATCAATCTTTTCGACAATATCTGAAGCCATTGATCCCAAACCAAACGTCCATCCGGCATGAACCGTTGCATCCGAACGTTCGGCCAGCTTATAGTTGAACGTTAGTGAATCATTAATCTTAATTTCTCCACTGGCTGGAATCATTGCCGCATAAAAGTTGGCTAACCAACTCAATGCTTCCGGTGCTGTACCACGAAGGCTTATACCAATTTCATTTTTATCCTTTCGCATCCAGAGATCCCAGCGATTTAAAAGCCCTACAACCGGAGATCGGTATATACGATCATATTTATCGGATCTGAAAACAGCATCCGGTGAAATCGTATCCTTTTGTGCGGCATTCATTTTTAATGTTTCTATATACTCTGCTTTTGAAAAACCGGAAGACAGGTCATTGGCAAATAACGTCAAAGTAGAGATGCAAGAAAGTAGAGTTATTAAGTATCGTTTCATTTAATGATTGAATTAAGGAATAAGCAAAACTAATAAGTTTCGACTCAAAATACGATAAATTAGGAGGAATTAAAAAGATTGTTCAACCTTAATTTTTTTTCTTTGAGAAGTGTACATGTTAAAACTGTTTCCCTCTTTATAAATACAGGAAGGAGCTAGACGTTGCGTATAATTCAAACGCATGGATTCTCCGTAAGCTCCACAGGAATGAATAACAATATAATCTCCTTCTTTCAACCCTGGTAGTTGATAATTTTTCCCGAAACAATCAGTTGATTCACAACTTGGGCCACTAAGTGTATACGTTTGAAATTGAGTTGTTTCAGAATGCGGTTGCATAGGTGAGATGTGATGTCTTGCACCGTACAAAGCCGGTCGCATAAGATCATTCATTCCTGCGTCCAGAATTACAATTTTCTCGTCCTGCCGGTCTTTAATATACTGTACCTCCGTAATCAATTTACCACACTGACCGACAAGACTTCTTCCGGGTTCAAGGTACACATGCGGAAAACGATCCTGTGGAAAATAGGGGCGAATAGCTCGCATCCATCCGGTAAAGTTTGGTATCATTTCGTTATCCGGATCATCGTAATTTATTCCTAACCCTCCACCCAGATTGATATAATCAAATGAAAAGGAAGAAGGAAGGGTTTGAAAAAAGTAAAGTACAGACCTGCTTAATTCTTCAAAATAGTCCATTCTTGTGATCTGTGATCCGACATGAAAGTGGAACCCACAGGGCAGGAGAGAGGAGTCGTTTTCAATAAGTTTCTGAATTAATCGGGAAGCTTCTTCAGTGCTGATTCCAAACTTGTGATTATTCCCCCCTGTTTGTATATGTTGATGTGTATTGGTGTAAACATTTGGAATAATCCGCAAAGCTATTTTTGTAGTACATCCTGTTGGGTAAACTGAAGAAATATACTCCCATTCGGAGAGCGACTCACAATGAATAGTAGCAATATTTAATTGTAAAGCCTCATCAATTTCCCGTTTCGTTTTTCCGGAACCCGCGAAAGCTATCTGATAGGATTGGAAACCGTTCGTTAAAGCTAATTTAATTTCGCCTATTGAAACAGCATCTATCCCAAAACCATACTTTCGGATGCGTTCCAGTATATATGGATTTGTATTTGCCTTAATAGCATAGAGCAATTTTATGTTATAAAGTTCTGCTGCTACCTGAGCTTCCTCAAGTGTAGTATCCAGCAAATTCATATCATAGAGGTAATAAGGCGTTTCCATCTGATCTTTTTAGACAAAAATAAATCAGAAAATTCAATATTAAACCATTTGTTAAAATATAAACAAATTGACTACAAAAACAAACTATTCTCCATAATTCAGTACGTTCAGTTGCAAATCGTAGATAATAGAGAAATGTTTTTCATTTTCCACTCCATTATAAGTATAGCGAATAGAGGCTTTCTGAAAGTATCCGGTCAGCGGAGGTTCAGAGTTCTCCATTTCAGACTGGAGTCTGGAGATACGCTTTTTCTCCTTTCCAGTCGTCTTCTTTCCAGAACGAATAGTATTTAGAATAATCTTCCTGAGTTTCGAGTATTGTTTTGCAACCTGTTTATTGAGATCATCAGGGAAGGTGGTGTCGTTATACTTTTCCCTGTATAAAAATGCAGCATAATATTCGTCTCTATCCGAATAGAGAGAAGGGTAGGCTAGTGAAGTAATTTCCAATGGATACTCTCGAATGGCGGAAAGATCAGAAAAATTGAATAATTCATAATCTTTCTTATCCATTTCTTTTTGTAGAATACTGTCGATAAATAAACAGAACTGAACCTGAGCTTTATGTTTCAGAGAGTCTTCCTGTCCATATAAAAATGAATAAGAGCAGAAGAGAAGAACCAGTACCAGGACGTTATTTTTCAATTTTTGCCAGTTGTTGGATTACATACGCAGCAGCGTGTAATCCGAAAAGAGCCGGAATATAGCTGATGGTTCCGTAAAATGATTTCTTAAAATTAGTTCCGTCTGTCATTTTTAAAGAATCTTCTTTTTGGTGTTCCGAAGAGAAAACAGCCTTAATACCTTTGTTAATGTTCTCCTTTTTCAGACGTTTTCGAAGATGTTTGGCCATTTTACAATTGACCACTTTTGAAATATCCCGTGTCTGAACCCTTGACGGATCGATCTTTCCACCAGCTCCCATAGAGCTGATAACTTTGAATTTATTCCTTTTACAGGCAATGAGCCAGGTGAGTTTGGGAGTAATGGAATCAATACAATCCATCACGTAATCGGGCTGGTATTCGGTTAAAATTTCGCTAACTCTTTCCGGCTGAACGAATTCATTCAGAACATGTAACGTTATATCCGGATTAATATCCCTGATACGTGCTGCAAGAACTTCTGCTTTGGATTTTCCGATAGTAGACTCCAGTGCCGGAAGCTGACGATTTTTATTGGTCGGGTCAAAAACATCTCCGTCAATAATAGTCATTGTTCCGATTCCGGATCGGGCGATGAATTCTGCAGCATATGAACCGACTCCCCCGAGTCCACAGATGAGTACATGACTTTTTTTTAGATTCTCAATTGCGTCTTTACCAATCAAAAGCTCAGTTCTTTCCAACCAGTCTGTCATAGTTTTACATCAAAAAAGTTGTGTGTATTTCGTTCTGTTTTTTTTTCGAAAGCTTCCAAAGATACGTTTTTCAATTTAGCAGCAAACTGAATTAATTTATTAATTTCTGTAGGATCTTGTTCATCTGTTTCTAAAAAAGTTTCCGTATCAGGAAGAAGGGAATAAATTTCCTGTATGGATGGAGAGTTGAGAAGATAGGTTCCAAAACTCAATTTAATACCTTGTCTGACTACCATTTGAGCGACTTGTATCTTGCTTCGAAAGCCATGGATTACCATGGCAATGTTCATCCATTCTTTTTTTAGAGTAATTAATTCATTGAAAGCTTTGACGCAATGTATGATAACCGGTTTTCCTGTTTTTTCAGCGAGGGCTAATTGTAGACTGAGAATTTCTATTTGTTCTTCCAGAGAAGCTCCTTTTAGTTTATCCAATCCACATTCACCAACAGCAAGGCAGTTTTTCCGGTTCAGTAGATGTTCCAGTTGTAAGCAAGCCTCAGAAACGGAACAGTTCATAGTACCCGTTTCCCAGGGGTGAATACCGATTGAAAAAGGAGCATTGTAGTGAAGAGCCTCATGGATTTCTCCGAAAGAAAAACTTCGAATAGCATCTTTCGCCGGTATATGAGTATGAATGTTTCTGATGATCATCAAGGTAATATAAATAAAAAAACCGCACATTAATTAATGCGCGGTTTTTCTATTGTCTTAATCAGGGATTTTTAGTCAATAATGATTTTTACAACATGATTTCCTTTTTCGGAAGTAAATGTCATAAAGTAAATTCCTGAAGCGAAATTAGAAATATCAAGCGACTCGTTGAAAGAACTCATTGGTTTGATGTTCGAAAGAATAGATTCTTTACCATCTGTCGTAACTAATGAAATACTGATTTCAGCATCCTGAATATTATCCAGAGAAACAGTTACGAATCCTGAAGCAGGGTTCGGGTAGACAACAAGATTGTTGATAAAGTTCTCTTCAACAGATACGTTTGGACAATCTTCAACAGTGATAGTTTCTGTTGCTACTCCTGTACATCCTTCAGGTGTTTCATAAGTATACGTGATCGTATGTGTACCTTCTCCTGCAACTGACGGATCAAATGAACCGGCATTCACTCCTGTTCCTGAATAGGTTCCTCCAGCCGGAGTACCACCCGTAAGTACAATTGGATTTTCTGCATTATCACAAACATCTTCAAAGGCAGCAAGCGTTACTGTAGGGTTTTCATTCACTGTTACAGTTACCTGATCAGTTCCCTCACAACCATTTGCATCTGTTCCGGTTACAGTGTAAGTAGTAGTTGCTGTAGGAGTAAAGGATACACCATCCTGAACACCGTTATCCCATACATATGTATCAGCACCTGATGCGGAAAGCGTAACTTCTTCTCCTTCACATACGGAAACATCAGCTCCTGCATCTACTGAAGGAGTTTCAGCTGTTACGGTGATCTGATCAGTTCCTTCACAACCACTTGCATCTGTTCCGGTTACTGTATAAGTTGTTGTAGCCGTAATCGTAAATGCTACACCATCCTGAACACCATTATCCCAGACATAAGAATCTGTTCCGGAAGCTGATAGTGTAATTTCAGCTCCTGGACACACAATAAAGTCTGATCCTGCATCAACAGTAGGAGCCGGATTAACAGTCACTACCACAATATCACTATCCGTACAACCGTTAACATCTGTTCCTGTTACACTGTATGAAGTAGTGTTGTTAATGATGAACGGAACACCGTCCTGTACACCATTGGTCCAAACATAAGAATCTGCTCCTGAACCTGATAGTGTAATTTCATCACCTTCACAAACTGTAAGGTCAGTTCCTGCATTGACTACTGGGTCAGGGAAAACATTTATTGTAGCACTTCCTGTACCTGCGTTTGTACATCCGGTCGCATCTGTTACAGAAACGATTGTGTATGTTCCCGGTGTAGAAATGTTTTGAGTAACACTAGAAATAGGTGAACTTTGCGAGAAGTTATTAGTTCCGTCAGAAGCTATTAAATCCCATGGTCCCGTCCCTGTTAATGTAATTGTAATGGGAGCATCTCCATTAGAACAAATATCACCTCCTCCGGAAATTGTTGCTGTCGGAGCTTCAGAAATTGTTACCGTGAAACTAGCCTGATCCATTGGGCAGGAAGCTGTAGCAGCAATCGTATTCGTTACTTCATAAGTTCCAGGCAGACTGTTTGCCAAATCAATAACTCCTGTTGAAGTATTGATTGCTAAACCTGTTATATCCACACTGAATGCACCCGCACTTGCTCCTGTTAGGAAAACCGGAGAAGGGTTAGATTCTGATTGACAATATTCAGTTTCAGCGTAGGTAAATACAGCATCAGGAGAGCTGGTAATTGTTAACGTATTAGTTTGTGAACTTGAACATGTACCATCAGTTGTAAATGTAATTTGATAAACCCCATTCAAGCTGCTTGTCATATCGATTTCACCAGTCGCCGTATTTGCAAATACAAGATCCGGAGAATCTACCGTAAAGGTTCCTGTAGCATTTACAGTTGGAGTTTCGTTGGTTCCTCCTGAACATAGCGTTCCTGAAGCATACGAGAAGCTTGGATCATCTAACGGATTCACTGTAACAGTAATCTGATCAGTTCCTTCACAACCATCTGCATCTGTACCAATTACATTAAATGTAGTAGTGGCAGAGATGTTGAATGGAGTCCCGTCTACTGCACTGTTATCCCAAACATACGAGTCGGCTCCGGATCCTGATAATGTAATTTCATCTCCTTCACATACTGTAAAATCTGTTCCGGCATCAACCGTTGGGAGTGCGTTTACAGTAACAGTGATATCTGCCTGATCTTCACATCCGTTTGCATCCGTAAGAACAGCTGTATAAGTAGTTGTAGCTGTTGGCGATACAACAACAGAAGTTCCTGTTCCAATGCTGGCTGCTCCTTCAAACCATTCTATTGTTCCGTTTCCGGAAGCAGTCAGTGTTGCATTATCACCGTTACAAACGGTTTGATCAGTTCCAACAGTAATTGTTTCCTGAGGAGTATTAGATAGCGTTACAGAATACGTTTCTGAACACCCGTTACCGTCTGATTCTACATAAACGGTGTAATTTCCTGCACTTAATCCGGTAAACGTATTACTTGCTGAAAAATTAGTTCCATCCAATGAGTAACTATAAGGAGCGGATCCACCGCTGGTTCCTGTTACTTCAATTTCTCCGTTATCATTTCCACAAGTCAGATCAGTTGTGTTTACAGTTGCCGATATCGCAGGGTTTACAGTTACTGTATAGTAACCTCCTCTTGTCTGACAAGAACCTGTTGCGAAAATATAGACTCTATTGGTTCCGGCTTGTGTAGTTGTTAATGTAGCTGTTTCACCTTCTTGTTGATCATAAACAGGTTCACTGAAAGGGTCACTGGTAAGGAGCCAATCATAAAAAAGAGCATTCGTTGAGCTACTTGCATCAACATTAAATACACCTCCCACACATGCTGTAGCATCTTCAAAAGTAGCAGAAGGTACTGGAGTAGGATCAGAAGAAAGTAAAATATCCATCACAATAGCATTTTCAGAAGGGTTTTCTTCAGCACCAATTGTGTAAATATCGTTACTAAAGTACCATGTGCCAGCTACGTATAATCTGGTGAAATCTTCACCGGCAGGATTATTATTGAATAAAGCAAAAGTATCCAATGGATTAGTATAAGTTAATTCGTATCCGACAAAAAAAGAACCTGTTACGGACACAGGAGTTGTGAATTCGATTGTATTATACTCCATCTCAGTTAAGTCAGCTAATGGTACTATTTCAGATCCAAGAATAGACCCTGGTGAGCCTGAAGCATCTGAATATACATTAAAAGTGACATTTCCTCCACCATCAGAGATACGTTTGATCGGCATTCGAATAGCCCTCACTTCACTGGGAGAGGGAGTGGTATATCTTTCTGCCCAAGCTTCAACATTATAATAATTAGTTCCATCAGTTAAGATCTGGTGACCTGATAGATATCCTAATGGGTTTGAAATGGTAGAAAAGTTATCATTGGGATTATAATTCCGAAGTGTATCACAACTCTGTGCATAACTGAAATTGCCCAGAATAGACACTATTATAAAAAACAGTGAGTTAAAAACTATCTTTTTCATATTTGTCTTGTTTAATTAGATTGATTGTTTTCAAATTCTTCTTTTCGAACTTGTTGCTCAGGAATAGCTTCCAGATTAGCTCTTTTAATGGTCTTTTCCTCGTTTATCTTCGAAGCAGGTGTCTGTTCTGCTTTTATTTTTTTTAAAGAGGTTTTACCTTTAACAGAAGAAGTTGATTGTGATGGACTCAATTCGTTGTTTTGTTGAGCGAACGAAATAGAAGCCATAGAAAATGCAAAAAAAGTAAGTGCAATTGACTTTTTCATAATAATAGATTAACAGTTTCGCCGACGAAAATACAGGTTTAAGTTTGATTGCGATTAGATTGTTAATAACATGATCTTTGATTGTGGATAACGCAGAGTCATTTTCACAAAAGAGTTAGAAAACACTATGTTTTCCTGGTTTCTGTTTGTTTTTTTAACAAAACAAGATAAAACAGACAGATTAAAACTAAAAAAAATCAATACTTTTTCGCAAATCTAGTTTTTCCAGATACAAATTAAGGATACTTTGATTGGTTTGAATTTCAATCCATCGAATCTGATCAATACCGATGATAATCCACATCTCAAGAAAATATCCTTTGCAGGAAAATAAATGCACCCGATGCCCAAGGCTTAAACGAGATCCAATAAATTCTCCTTCTTTTTTCAACAGGTTCAATCGTTGATGAATAGAGAGTTTATTGAATTCTTTTGTTGTCATATTGTAAATAACTAGTGTCCAATAAAACTTTTTAGAAAAGCAGAATTTTTTGTTTAAGGACCTCCCGCTTTCATGCTATTTGGTTTTGCAGAACTAAATCACATGAATAAAAGTAGTTACTTTTTCAGATAGTCTGTTTTCGGACAGCTGATTTCTTTACTGGATCTCAAAAGTAAGATCAATTCAACTTCCTAAAAACATATGGGAGATCACTACGTGAACAAGTCCGATATTCAAATCTCCCGATGCATACGCAGTGTTCTACATTCGTACATTACACTAATTTACAAGAAACACTGGCAAATCGAATTCCCCTTCAAACAGTTTTCAACACAACTTTCCACTGAAATTTTTCGCTGGATACAATGAAAACATTATCAACATACAAATCTGATGTGCGCTAATAGTCCATCTGCTTTAACAGTTCATAAAGAAGGGGCTTACTTTTGAAATCAAGAAAGCATACGCTTTAAAATCAAGGCTTTTAGAAAGCAACTTGATTAATCAGTATTTTTATCAGACACTAGTGATCTTTTATTTAAAGTTTTCACTTTACAGAACATTATTAAGTTAATACATGTTTAATTAAAAATATTTTGATGCAACATTTTATAACCCTGTTTTTTGTTAGTTTTTCATTCTTTTTATGTTCCCAATCCGGAATGATAACCGGGCGAGTTTTCAATGAAACCAATAATGAGCCAATTCCTTTTGCCAATGTCGTGGTTACTGAGTTAGGGATAGGAGCGGTTTCTGATTTAGACGGGAACTATACCATAGAAGGTCTTGCCCCGGGGGTATATACCATTAAGTCGAGCTGTGTGGGGTTTGAAGAACTTATTTTTGCTGAGATAACGATAACTATTTCACGTGCGCTACGATTAGATTTCCCGCTGTCCGAAAAATCAACTGTATCTAATGAGGTTGTCGTACAAGCTAATCCTTTTCGACGCAACGATGAATCACCTGTTAGTTTGCGAACATTGAATGCAACTGAAATAGAGCGTTATCCTGGGGCAAATCGTGATGTGAGTAGAGTAGTGCAGGCTTTACCTGGAGTTGCTCAGGTACCTGCTTTCCGCAATGATATTATCATTAGAGGTGGTTCGCCAGGTGAAAACAAGTTTTACTTAGACGATATTGAAGTTCCGAATATTAATCACTTTGCTACACAAGGAAGTAGTGGTGGTCCAGTCGGTTTGCTGAATGTTAATTTTATTCGTGAAGTTGATTTTTACGCAGGTGCTTTTCCTGCGAATCGTGCGAATGGGTTGAGCTCGGTACTCTCCTTTAAACAGAAAAGAGGAAATGATGAGGCGTTAATTACATCCTTTACAGTTGGATCAAGTGATTTTGGTTTGACTTTTGACGGGCCAATTGGTAAAAAAGCGAACTTTATTTTCTCTGTTCGTACATCTTATCTTCAGTTATTATTTAAAGCGCTTCGATTACCATTTTTGCCCCAATACACTGATTCACAATATAAAATCGATGTCGATTTGAATCAAAAAAATCGTTTGACTTTTATTGGGTTGGGGGCTATTGATAATTTTCGGTTGAATGAATCGGTTAACGATGGCGTTACAGATGAAGAAACGTTGAAGCGTAATACTTATCTGTTAAATAATCTGGCTATTAATGAACAATGGAATTACACAGTGGGAGCCAAATGGACGCATTTTTCAAAAAAATCATACCAGACCGTTGTTGTTTCAAGAAATATGCTTAAAAACACAGCTGTTCGTTACTTAAATAATATTCAGACTCCTGAAAATCAATTACTGGATTATGCTTCATTTGAAGCCGAGAACAAATTTCGCTTTGAGCATGATTGGAAGAAAAATGGATGGAAAATAAACGCTGGATTTGGTTATGAGTATGCACGCTATAACAACAATACGTTTAATATAATAGCAATTGGTGATCAGTTGCTTCAAATTGATTATCAATCTGATTTACGATTGAGTAAGGGCTCGATGTTTGGACAAGTTTCTAAAAGCTTTTTCAACGATCGGTTTAATACAAGTTTTGGTTTACGAACGGATATATCTGATTATAGTAGTGAAATGACAAATCCATTAAATCAATTGGCCCCAATACTATCCTTATCGTATCGCTTAACAGAGAAATGGGCTGTTTCAGGAAACTTAGGACGATATCACCAGCTTCCGGCATACACCATCTTAGGTTTTAGAGATAATGAAGGAAATTTGGTGAATAGAAATAATAATTTGCGTTACATCAGTGTAAATCATGCCGTTTTAGGTGTTGAATATGTGTCAAAATGGAATGGGCGTTTTTCAGTAGAAGGTTTTTATAAAGTATATGATCGCTATCCATTCTCTTTGCGAGATTCAATCTCACTTGCGAATATTGGTGGTGACTTTGGAGTTGTTGGTAACGAAGCTGTATCCTCTACGTCAAAGGGGCGTTCAGTAGGAGGTGAATTCCTCTATCAGCAAAAATTGATCAAAGGCTTCTATGGACTTCTTGCGTATACATTTGTGCGCAGTGAGTTTCAAAATAAAGGTGGAGAATATGTTCCGTCTGCATGGGATAGTCGTCATATTCTTTCGATGTCTGTGGGTAAAAGCTTCAAAAAAGGCTGGGATATAGGAGTTCGTTGGCGCTATTCTGGTGGCGCTCCCTACACACCTTACGACATTCAAACCAGTTCGTTGCAACAGGTCTGGGATGTTAACGGTCGAGGAGTTTTTGATTATAATCAGCTTAATAGTATGCGTCTGGGTAGCTTTCATCAGTTGGACATCCGAGTGGATAAGAAGTTTTTCTTTCCGAGATGGAGCTTGAACTTTTATTTGGATATTCAAAATGTGTATAATTATCAGGCCGAATTAACACCTATTTTGACAGTGGTTCGAGATGAAAATGGTCAGCCGGTGGTTGATCCGAACAATCCGAATGCTTATTTAACGGAGCAATTGACCAACTATACAGGAACGGTGCTTCCAACAATTGGAATAATTATTGAATTTACGGCTAAGAAAAAATCCAAAGTAGGTTAAGTATCTAAACTCTTTCTAAGATCAATTCAATGTGTAAATTTAAAATAGTAAGATTCAATAAATTCCCCTTCCTTTTTCAACAGGTGTAATTGTTGATTAATAGAGAGTTTATTGAATTCTTTTGCTGTCATATTGTAAATTTACAAAAAAGATATTTTGAACCTTTTCTTAATAGAGGTGTACAGAAGATTGCAAGTCACACATTGAACTATGATACAAACTGTTTTTTATAGCATTTTCGTTGTTGTATTTACACTGTTCCCAATTGTTGGCAGAACCCAACAGGAGGAGAAAAGCAGGCTTCAAAATACTTCGGTTGAAGAGGTTGAAAAAAAAGAGATGGATAAAGATCGCTATAAGGCGAAAATGGAAGATGCTGATCTAAATCAACCTGTTCGTAATGCAGAAAACTATTGGTTTGAATACACCTCTTCTGCCAGATCGGATCAAAAAGTTAATGCTCTTCAACAGGCATACAGGCTAGCTCCTGATGACAGAAGAATTGCAGGGGAAATGGCGGGGTATTACATACGCACTCAACAAAAAAATGCTGCAGCACCGATACTATCCTCTTTAGTGGAACAGAACTTTCTTACCAGTGATCAATTACTCTATGGTCAGGATATACTTAAAGCAGTTCCACTAAATGGTATATTAATTTGTAACGGATTTGATGACACTTATGCAGTTACGCAGCAACAAGTGAATAACCAGTTTAGAACAGATGTAGAAGTGATTAGTATGGATTGGCTCCTGATCCCGGATTATAGAAAGTCGTTAGAAGAATCAGGGTATTTTGTTCCGGAATCGAAAAGTGTGGATGCCCTGTTTCTGAGTGAATTTGTGAGCCTGAATCCGGGATACAATATTGGGGTTTCGCTTTCAGTTCCTGTTCAATATACCCGACAATTTAAAGAAAAAGTAATTTCCGGTCCTGTTGTTCTTGTAACAGGAATAGCAAGCAATTCTTTTATTATGGAGTTGTTTGATAATCTGGAACTAATTCGCGAAAAAGAAGTAGATGACAAAACGAAACGATGGTCTGCCAATTATTTACCTTACTTATTTGCTTATAGAAAGAAGGGGCTGCAACAAGTTGGAACTGATAAAGTGAAAGAGGTAGAACAGTTGATAAGGAAAATAGGCATTTGGATTGGTGAGGAGCAACGAATTGAAGAACTATTGAAATAAATGGGATTATTTTCCCCTTCATATAAACAATTGACAGACGAAGAGCTGATGAAATTATCATCAGAAGGAAATGCCCGTGCTTTTTCTGAACTTTATGACAGGTACGCAAAAAAACTGCTGAACTATTTCTTTTTCAGATTATGGAAGGATCGGGAGCGATCAGAAGATCTGGTTCATGATTTGTTTACGAAAATTATTAATAATCCGGATCTATTTGACCCGAAACGGAAGTTTAAAACATGGGTATATAGTGTAGCAAATAATATGTGTAAGAATGAGTATCGGAAGGAAGCCGTTCGATCAGGAATGCAGTCTACAGAAGAACTGGAAACTGATATTCGATCCGGTAGTACTGATGTACTGGAGGATATACATGAGAATGAGTTTAAAGAAGCTCTGAACGAAGCATTGGATAAAATTGACGATAAACATAGTGAAGTTTTTGTTTTACGGCATTTTCAGGAGATGTCTATAAAGGAGATTGCGGCTATTCTTGAGTGTAATGAAGGTACAGTCAAATCCCGTTTGTTTAATGTGACAAAGCGATTGGCCGGAGAGTTACAAGTGTTCAACCCGTTGTTAAATAGAATATAAAGGAGCTCATGAAAGATGATATTTTAGAAGTACTGACCAAACAATATAATGAGTTAACTCCGGAGCAGTTAAACTCTTGTAGAGAATTGTTCAAAAATGAACAGGAATTTGAAATACTGAAGAAAATGCTCATACAAACGAAGGAAGAAGTGATCCGAGAAGAAATTACTCCCTCTGAAAAAATGAAAGAGAGTTTAATGGGGACATTTGACCGGAAGTGGAAAAAAGAATCTGTTCCCTGGTGGAAATGGAACATCGGCGTTTCAAACGGTCAAAAACCTTTTTATGCAAGACCTTTAACTATTGCAATTGCTATTGGTTGTTTATTGGTTATGGTTTTACCTTTTATCCCGGTAACGGAGAAAGATAGTCCGCAGATAGCAAAAGTAGAGGAGAGCGCGGTAGAACGAACAGAACAATTGGTTGATTCTGTTATGAAAGAAAGAAGCGAAGGGAAAAGCCCGGAAATAAGCACTTCGGAACGGGAGATATTAATAGCTACTAAAGAGAAAGACCTGCAGTCCGGTACTATTCAAGTTGCAGCAGATACAGTATCGTTCGAGTTATATGAAGATAAAACAAGTGATTTGGTTGCAAGTAGAGAGGCTATAACGAAAGATGTTGATGAGCCTGCACAATCACGAGCTTTAGCAAAGGAACAAGAGGCTCCGTCTGCTTCAAGCGCGAAACGATTTATGAACTACTCCAGAGTCACGTTAGGTATTGAGAAAGAAGTGGAAGGGAATCATCTATTTACTATTTCTCAAAATGAGGCAGATATCTTGTGGGAAATGTTAGAACCAGCGTATTAACGGTCTATTGGTCTTAGCTAATTAATGTGAAGTTATAGGAATAGAAAAAGTGGATACCTATCAAAAACAAAAGCAGGTTTATTATAAACCTGCTTTTGTTTTTGAGTATAGAGACGACTGATTAGTAATAAATCAGACGGCGTACTTTTGCAACATACTTTGCTAATCGGATTACTTGTTTTGTATATCCGAATTCGTTATCGTACCAGGTATACAGCACAACATTTTTACCATCATTGGATACGATTGTAGCCGGCGCATCATAAACCGAACAACACGTGTTTCCGATAATGTCATTACTTACTAATTCTTCATCAACCGAATAAAAAATCTGGTTGACAAGATCTCCGTTTAAAGCAGCATCACGAACAACAGCGTTAACTTCTTCTGCTGTAACATTTTTACCTAACGAAAGGCTCAAAATAGCCAAAGATCCGTTTGGTGTTGGTACACGAACTGCGTTTGCTGTTAATTTATCCTGAAGATCAGGTATTACTTTAGTAACAGCTTTTCCAGCTCCTGTTGAAGTAATAACCATGTTAATGGCTGCCGAACGACCTCTTCTTGGTTTTTTATGCATATTATCCAACAAGTTTTGATCGTTGGTATACGCGTGAACTGTTTCGATATGACCTTTTTCAATTCCGAAATTATCGTTCACCACTTTAAGAATAGGGGAGATGGCATTTGTTGTGCACGAAGCAGCAGAGAAAATAGTCTCATTATCAATATCAAGATCTTTATGATTAATACCATAAACGATATTGGGTATCTCTTTTCCTGGAGCAGTAAGGATTACTTTTTCAACACCTTTGGCTTGCATATGTCTTGAAAGAGCTTCGCGATTTGTAAATACTCCTGTATTATCAATTACAAGTGCATTTTTAATACCGTATTTTGTGTAATCAATATCTTCAGGATTATTAGCTGAGATCATGTGTACGATCTGACCATTAATGATCAATGCCTTGTTTTCCGTATCAACAGTTACAGTTCCTTTAAAAGCACCGTGAACAGAATCCGAACGCAATAAAGAAGCCCGCTTGATGATATCTGCATCCGAAGAACTTCGTGTTACGATGGCACGAAGACGGAGCTGCTGTCCTTTTCCTGCCTGCTTGATTAATTCACGTGCAGCCAGACGACCAATTCTCCCGAAACCATAGAGAACAACATCACGTGGTTCGAAACTTCCTTTTTCCTCTCCGATAAAATCAGCAAGAATATCATTCAGGAAATCAGCTTTAGAAGCATAGTTGGATTGAGCAGATAACCAGTCACTGGCTAACTTTCCGATATCAAGTTTTGATGGTGCTAAATCCATTTTCAACAATTCTTCAGCCAATTCTGAAGTTGTGTAAACATCAATAGGTTTGTTTACTACTTTTTCTGCATATTCATGCAAATTCAGAATCTCTGAAGTTGTTGTGTCAATGAGGTGGTTTCTGAACAGTACAAGCTCAATCCCTTTGTCGTAAAGCAATTGCCCTGTTTTACTGGACAGCTTGACAGCCGCACGTTCTCTTCTTACATGCTCTTTCAGCTCATTTTCATAACCGATTGCTGCTTCCATAATTTTTAGTTAAAGTATTTGATTTTGAATTATTTACAAATAAAAAGGGCCGCCGAGTAGGCAGCCCTGAAATTTTCTTTATCCCAAATAAGCTTTTAACAGCTTATTACGCGACGTATGCCGCAGACGTCTGATCGCTTTTTCTTTAATCTGACGAACACGTTCCCGCGTCAGGTTAAACTTCGAACCGATTTCCTCCAGGGTAAGCCCATGGTTCATTCCGATTCCGAAGAACAAACGAATAATTTCACGTTCTTTATCGGTAAGCGTGGATAATGAACGTTCGATTTCACGCTGTAACGATTCAGCCATCAACTGCGAATCAGCTTTTGGAGAATCAGAGTTTGCCATTACATCCATCAATGTACCTCCGTCTTCAGCAGAAGACAAGGGTGCATCCATAGAAACATGACGACCTGATACATTAAGACTTTCCTTGATTTTATCTTCAGGAACTTCTAATGCTTCCGCTAACTCTTCAGCAGAGGGTGGTCGCTCAAATTCTTGCTCAAGACGTGAGAACGCCTTGTTAATTTTGTTCAAAGAACCGACCTGGTTCAATGGTAAACGCACAATACGTGCCTGCTCAGCCAAAGCCTGAAGGATGGATTGACGAATCCACCAAACCGCGTAGGAGATAAATTTAAATCCACGCGTTTCATCAAACTTTTGAGCAGCTTTTATCAACCCGAGGTTTCCCTCGTTGATAAGATCCGGTAGGGTCAATCCCTGATTCTGGTACTGTTTCGCTACCGAAACTACGAAACGTAGATTCGCACGAGTCAGTTTTTCCAACGCTAGTTGGTCACCTTCTTTAATACGGCGGGCAAGGTTTACTTCTTCTTCAGCTGTGATAAGCTCCTCTTTACCAATGTCCTGTAAGTATTTATCAAGTGACTGACTCTCGCGGTTAGTGATTGATTTTGTGATTTTTAGCTGTCTCATTCTTTTCCTTTCTCTTCTTTACAACTATAAAGTTTTGCAAATTTACGGCAAAATAACACGTTAGTCAAATAAATCGTACGTGATTTTTATTATTAACTTAATACGTTCTTAAAACGTCCTTTATACCTCACGTTTCTGATTCATTTTACAAACCAAAACCTATATACTCTTTTCTGCCGCTTTGGGTTACTATTTCCAGTAAGATTCCTCCATTTTTTTTGTTTAACTTACTGGTTAGTGTCTCAATATCAGAAACTTTTTCGTTATTAATTCTTGTTATAACCATTCCTTCTGTTAACCCCAGAGATTTTAGTTTTCCGGGACTAAGAGATTTTATCTTCACTCCGGAATCCAAATTGAGCTCTTTCATCTCTTTTGCAGATAATTTCTCAAATGTAGCTCCTAATACAGCTTTTGAGGTCTCGGTTCTTGCAACAAGTTCCGTTTCTCCTTCCTGATTCTGTAAAACGACTTCTTTGATACTTTCGCTTCCGCCTTTGTGGCGAACTGTGATAGAGAGTTTTTCTCCCGGACGAGCTTTACCAACTTCCTCCAGTAATTCAGAGGATGAATTTACGTTTTTAGCTCCTATTTTAAGAATGACATCACCATCTTTAAGACCTGCTTTTTCAGCGGCACTTTTAGAGATTACTTCTGAAATATATACTCCATGCGTATTTGGTAAGTTCTTGTCTTCTTTCAGTTCCTGATTGATATCCATAATTCGGACTCCCAGAAATCCACGTTGTACAACGCCATAATCAATAATATCTGACATTACTTTAGCAACAAGGTTTACAGGAACAGCAAATGAATATCCGGTATAACTTCCTGTCCGGGAGGCAATAGCTGTATTAATTCCGATTAGTTCACCGTTTGTGTTTACGAGAGCACCACCGCTGTTTCCTGGATTTACCGCTGCGTCGGTCTGAATAAATGATTCAATAGGGAAGAGGTTCTGATCACCGTTCTGACGAAGAATGTTAATGTTTCTGGATTTAGCACTTACAATCCCTGCCGTAACAGTAGATGTCAGATTGAATGGATTTCCAACAGCAAGCACCCATTCTCCGATTTTTACATTATCACTATTTCCTATTTGTATTGCCGGAAGATGTTTTGCGTTGATTTTCAGTACGGCAAGATCGGTGGACGGATCGGTTCCAATAACCTCTGCACTGTATTTTTGGTTGTCGTTTAATGTGACTTCAATTTCGCTGGCATCGGCAATTACGTGATTATTCGTAACAATGTATCCATCTTCCGATACTATAACACCGGAACCGGCTCCCTGACCGTAGAGGTTTTCTTTTTTTCCGGCTCCCGGACCATAAAAGAATTCAAGAATAGGGTCACGAACAATTTGTTGCCGAACGACCTTAGTGGTAACGTGCACAACCGAATGGATCGTTCTTTCACTTGCAATAGTGAAATCCGTATTCATTTCTGCTCCTACAGGCATTACACTGGTGGTATGAACCGGATATTGCGGAGAAGAGGTTGGTTTCTCCGTTAATGGACTAGTAGTGTTGAGTTGAAAAATAAAAACCAGTCCGGCAGGGATAATTCCCCCTAACAACCCCAAACCAAGATATTTCATATTTTTCATGTGTATAATATTTTAACGTTCTACATAAAGATAACTATAAACAGAGGGTAATGTTACTGGCTCCGTGTTAAATAATGTTAAGCATCCTACTGGTGTAATGTCTTGCTTTTTTGTATGTTTGCATCGAATTAGTAAGCAGTAATTTTGAACCGATTTATTATCTTTCTTCTGGGCTTTTTAGTGGGAGGTATAGTTATATATGTCCTGGGTGATTTCTTTCCCCGAATTGTGATTAATCATACTACGATTAAAAAAGAAAGTTATGACCGGGAGAAAGCAGATACCATATTAGTAGTTAAAGCTTCAAAGAAGAAAGTTGAGAGGCAACCCGAACGGAAAAAAGCAGTTGTTTCTGATACAGCTTTGATTGTAGAGGAGAAACCGGAAGATTCTATTTCTCCTGATACCCTCTCTGCGGTCACAGAAGATGTGGACGCTGAGGATATTGTAACGGATCGCTTGCTAAGTAAGAGAACGGTGTTACTTCAAGGTCTTCCGGTTTCCACTGATACATCAGCTTCTGGAAAACTGGCTGAGAAAGTAGGCGAGACCTCTTATTTTAGTAAAAAGATGATGGTTGAATTCTGGGAGTCCCCCATTGATTTTATGGGATATCGTCTCAATAAAACTACGTTAGTTTTATATGGTATTTCACCACAGGAATCGTTTGAATTGATTTATCAGAATAAGAATACGTTACTTTTTCGGACGGAAGAAACAGAGATTCCGATGATAAAAACAGAAAAATATACTTCTATTTCGTTTTAAACAATGACTATTCATTTTTCTAAATATCAGGGGACGGGAAACGATTTCATCATGATTGATGCAATTCATTCTGATTATTCCGGTCTTACAGAAGAGCAGATTCGTTTTTTGTGTGCCGAAAAGTTTGGAGTGGGAGCGGACGGACTGATTCTTTTGGAAAAGAAACAAGGAGTTGACTTTTATGTAAATTATTACAATTCCGACGGTTCCCAGAGTTTTTGTGGAAATGGAGCAAGGTGTGCTATTGCATTTGCCTTTTCCTGTGGAATCATTTCCGGAAATTGTCGGTTTGGAGCAATAGATGGAACGCACGAAGGAGAAATGCTCCCTGACGGAACTGTTCGTCTGAAAATGGGAAAGATTTCCGGATTCAGGAAAATGGGAGAAGATTATTTTCTGGATACGGGATCACCACATTATGTGCGTTTTCTTGAACAAGAAACTTTTCCGGATATCGTAACATTTGGTAAACAGATTCGCTATAATGATGAGTTTCGTGTAACCGGTACGAATGTGAATCATGTTGTAGAGAAAAAGGACGGTACACTTTGGGTGGAAACGTATGAACGCGGAGTAGAAGACGAAACGTACAGCTGCGGCACAGGTGTAACCGCCGTTGCACTTTTGCACGGTAAAATCAAAAATGAACAGGAGGGAAGTCGTACTATTGTTACGAAAGGCGGAACACTAAATGTCCGGTGGAAGACAAATGAACGGGGAGCGTATGAAGAAGTATGGTTGGAAGGTCCTGCCGTACTCGTTTTTAAGGGAGAGATAGATGTTTAGGTGGACAGCATCCAAAATACAGAAAGAAGCTGATTTTGTTTTTTTAGAGGAGGGTATTTTTCTTTGGGTGATTAACTGGAAGCTTATACCGCCTCACATAGCATTGTCTAAGAATGGACGGTATTTTTCGGTTACCATAAAAGAAGCACAGGTTGATAAGGGGATTCAGGCATTAACCCGGTTATTTGAGAAAAAGAAAAAACCGGTTCTTTTTGTTCGGTTTAATGCTCGTATTCAATTGGAAGAAAGAGAATTGAAAGAAAGTTTTCAAATTGATCTTTCAGACGGTAGAACGTGTCTTGAACCTGTAAATAAGGTACTTTTTGGGAATTATGAACAATTTGATACAGTAGCTGATTTATTGGTTGCGCTTGATACATCCGGATTAATAAAGTCGGTTCATGTACCCGCCTACACCAAAGAAGACCAGATAGGAGTTCTTGAATATAGTAAGGAAACAGTTGCAGGTTTTATAGATTTAAAACGGTTGGAAAATGCGATTAAAGAGTGATAAAATATATCTTCGGGCTGTCGAATCTTCGGATGCAACCCGAATTATGTTGTGGGAGAATAATCCCTCGTTTTGGCATGTGAGTGAAACTGAAATTCCCTTTTCTTTACGCGATATTCACCATTTTATAGAAAACTCGCAGCATTTTCGTCAGACGGGACAGTTACGTCTTATGATTTGTCTGAATGAAAATGATTTGCCTGTAGGATGTGTTGATTTTTATGATGCAGATTTTAAACACCGGAGAGCCGGGGTAGGCATTCTTATTGCTGAACCTGAAAATAAGGAGAAAGGATATGCATCTGAAGCGATTCGGTTATTAATAAAGTATGGAAGAGATATATTTGACTTTCAGCAAATTTATGCAATGATTTCCGTATCGAATGAACCCAGTCTTCGACTTTTTGAAGCGTGTGGGTTCGAAAAGAGCGGTGTATTGAGGTCGTGGAGGAAAATAGGTAAGAACAGAGAGGATATTGCATTTTATCAGTTAATTTTGGAAGAATTATGAGTCGTTCGAAGGTAATCGTGTTGGTTGTGTTGGTCGTTGTGGCTGTTGGGGGGTATATTGCTTATCCGTACATTAAATTATTTCTGGCTGCTCAGGAAAAAACGATTAACAGTTCTGAGAAAACGATTTATGTATATCCGGGAACTGATCTTCAGGGATTAAAATCCCAATTGAAGGAGGAGGGAATTATTTCTGAAGAAACTTCTTTTGATGAACTTTCTGAGTATAAGGGATTAACTGATTCATTAGTGGCTGCCGGAAAATATGTTATCGAAGCAGGATATCCAGTGAAACATTTGGTGTATGGGTTTCGGTTAAATGCTCTAGGGAATGGAAATGCAGAAGTAGAGGTTGATGTTACATTCAATAATTGCCGTGACTTGTACGATGTTTCCGGTAAGGTAGCACAGGCTCTTGTTATTGATAGTTCTGAGCTGGTATTTTATTTAACAAAGCCTGAAACAGTTGCGTTTTATGGCTTCAGACCCTCAACATTCGGTTCTATGTTTATCCCCAATACGTATAAAATGTTTTGGGATACACCTGTTGAAAGTTTTGTCGCGCGTATGGCAGAGGAGTTTAAGTCTTTCTGGAACGAAGAACGTGCACGAAAAGCAAAATTACTGGGGTTGTCAGAAAGTCAGGTCGTAACACTTGCCAGTATCGTATATCGTGAGCAAGGGATTGTTTCGGAGGAATGGGCAACTATTGCCGGATTGTACCTGAACCGTCTGAAGGATAACTGGAAACTGGAATCTGATCCTACTTTCCGTTATTGCTGGGGGCGCGAACTGGATGGTGTTCAACGTTTGACCTATAAGCACAGAGATATTGATTGTCCGTATAATACCTACAAATATGTGGGATTACCTCCGGGACCAATTTGTATTCCCCCTTCTGGTGTCGTAGACGCTGTCCTGAATGCAGAAAAACACAATTACTATTTTATGTGTGCAAAGCCGGGAGGAGAGTATAAGCACAGTTTTGCTCATTCGTATAACGATCATTTGAAAAACGCTAGAGTCTACCAACAGTGGCTTTCAGCTAATAAGATTAGGTAAATAGATTGCTTTTAACTATGCGATGTTAACTATTTTTTGCGTTTTTCCTTTGTAGTTAATACCGTGGTAAGTACTTTTGTAGTATGAAAATTGAAGAAGCCATACAGACAACCTTCAAAGATGAGCGATTCAAGGCGATGATAAATCTGAAATATACCGCCAACTGGATGAATACGCATCAGAACAAGAGTTTAGAAGAGTTTGGTCTGACAATTCCGCAGTATAATATTCTTCGAATCCTGAGAGGGTCTAAAGGAACATCACTTTCTGTCAATACAATCAGAGACCGAATGGTTGAGAAATCACCCAATACGACGCGTTTGATGGATAAACTAATTGATAAAGAGCTGATTGAAAGAACGCGCTGTGAAAAAGATAGGAGAGTGGTATATGTTATGATCACCGAAAAAGGGCTTGATCTTTTGAACGAAATTAATATAAGATTGGGAGATTCATCTGATTTTATGCGGAATATTACACCGGAGGAAGCGCGTTTGATGAACGAGCTTCTGGATAAAATAAGGAGTTGATAATGAATATAGTTGTTGTATCCGGAACTTATAGGGAAGGAAGGAGATCTCATGGTGTTGCAGTCTGTATTCACCGGGAGTTAGTATCCAGGGGGTATGAGACAGAGTTGGTTGATCTAAAAGCATATGATTTACCGGTTCTCGAATATATTTATGAAAAACATCCTGCTCCAACCGAAGTTATGCACAAGCTTCATTCGATTTTTGATTCGGCTGATGCTTTTATTTTAGTAACACCGGAGTATAATGGTGCACCGGCCGCATCTCTTAAAAATTCGCTTGATTATTTTAGAAAAGAGTATTACCGAAAGGTAATGGGAATATGTACGGTCAGTGCAGGTGCTTTGGGAGGTATGCGGGCAGCCACCTCTTTGCAACAAATGGTGCTGTGGTACGGGGGAGTTCCGGTCTCACAAATGTTGACAGTTCCTAAAGTACAAAATCATTTTGATGAAGAAGGAAACCTTTCAGACTCAGAATTTAAGCCGAACATTGACAAATTTATCGAATCATTTCTTTGGTTATCCGATGCTGTAACAGCTAAACGGAATAGCTGATTTAACTTTATTTTACAGGGTAAATACCTTATATTTGGGCATGAAATTTTACAACGGATACGTACTAGTCCTTCTTCTCAGCTATTTTTTACTTTCCATTCCAGAGCTTAAAGCTCAAAATCAAACAAGTGGTAATAATAAGCTGTCAGGTAAGGTTTTAGATGGAGGTAATAAGCAGCCTTTGGACTTTGTGAATATCACATTATTTAATGCAAAAGACTCTGTTCCGGTAACAGGTGGGATTTCAAATATAGATGGGCTTTTTTCTATTTCGGATATTCCGAGAGGGAGCTTTTATGCGCGACTTAAATTCATTGGGTTTGAAGAGAAAATTATAAGCGATATTCAATTCAAGGGGAATTCAGAACACCGAAAATTGGGAGACGTTTTACTTGAAAATGCGGATAATGAATTATCGGAAGTCGTTGTGGAAGCAGAACAAAAAATGCTGGAAACAAGCATCGACAAGAAAGTCTTTAATGTTGAAGAAGATTTGTCTACTCGGGGAGGAACGGCAAATGATGTTCTGAGTAATGTTCCGTCCATTGATATTGATCAGGATGGTCAGATTTCGCTTCGAGGAAACAGCAATGTAACAGTATTAATTGACGGAAGACCAAGCTCTCTTTCAGGAAGTTCGAGGGGAGCGATCCTGGATGCTATTCCGGCTGCTTCTATCGAACGGGTGGAGGTAGTTACAAATCCTTCTGCGAAATACGACCCTGACGGAATGTCAGGAATCATCAATATTGTCTTGAAAAAGAATAAGCTGAGAGGATTTAACGGTAATATCGACGGAACGTATGGTACCGGAAATAATTATACAACGGCTGTTGGTATCAATTTGAGAAATGATAAATTCAATGTGTTCGCCAATTACAGTTACCGGTATTATGATGGGTATCGGAATTTTTTCTCAGATAGGGAACGGGAATTGGCGTTCGGAACTGAATTTCTTAGTCAGGAAAGGTATGGACGTGATAATAACAACGGTCATACAGGAAAAGCGGGATTTGATTACAGGATAAAAGACAATCACATCATCGGAATGTCTGCAACGGGTTCGTATAATGAAAGAACCCGAGACGGACTCTTGAGTAATACACTGTATTTGAATGGTATAAAGGATTCTGTGTGGCAGCGGAATTCCAGCGAGCCCCGCACGAGGCAAAGTTTTGACCTGAATCTGAATTATCAGTGGACATTTAAAGATAAAAAAGGGGAGATGATTGCTGACTTTAATCAATCCTGGGGAAAGAACTCAGTGAAAGGGTATTATGACGAATACGATTTGATGGAGTGGACTACAAACCCGGCTCGTATGGAGCAATTGGATAACCCTACTATGAATACCGTTTTTTCAGGTTTGGTGGATATTGTTCGGAATTTCAAAAATGCTATGCGTCTGGAAACAGGAGCTAAAGCTATTGTCAATACAAATGACAGAACACAGTTCAGAGAGATTTATGATTTTGAAACAGCAGATTTTTATCCGGATACGAATATCAACAATAGGTTTAAGTTGACAGAGCAGATTTATGCGGTGTATGGAATATTTGGGCACCAGATTAAAAAGTTCAAGTATCAATTAGGAATCCGTCTTGAGCAGGCATTAGTACGACCGGAGTTGATTACAACCGGAGAGAAATTTAAAAATGATTATTTCTCGTTCTTTCCGTCTGCACACCTCGCTTATGAATTAAAGAAGAAGGGAGAGCTGTTTTTGAGCTACTCAAGAAGAATTAACCGACCATCTTCGTGGAATTTAAATCCCTTTACCGAGTACTCGGATCCGTTCAACTTACGTATGGGTAACCCGGCTTTGAAACCGGAGTACATCAACAGTTTCGAAGTAGGGTACAACAAGTCATGGAAAAAACTGACCGTTAATGCGACCGGATATTATCGTCATTCAACGGATGTGATTCAACGAGTTCGTACCTATTATCCGGACGGAACTGCTGCAACTGTTTTTGATAATCTGGATAAAACAATGAATTACGGGGTAGAAGGAATAGTGATTTACCGTCCATGGGATTGGTGGCGCACCAATTTTTCGACAAATGTTTATCAGAGTTTCCTGATTACTTCTAATCCTGAGTTGCAAAACAATTCCGGGTTAAACTGGGGATTCAAATTGAGTTCTGCTATTGATTTCTGGAAGAAAACAACGACCTTTCAGTTGAATTATCGCTATAATGCACCGCGCGTAGTGCCACAAGGACTTGTTCAGTATAAACCGGCAATTGATTTATCTTTACAACGTCAGTTTTTGGATAAGAAATTATCCGTAACATTACGTATTTCAGACGTCTTTGACTGGCAGGGATTCTACATGTTAGTTGAGAATCAGAATGTATGGCAGGAGTCAGAATACAAATGGCAGTCGCGTAGATTGTTCCTGACGGTTAGTTATCGGTTTGGGAAGCTGGAAGTAGGAAACGACAGCAGACGAAGAAGAGGAGGTTCCGGAAACGGAAGTGGTGGAGATATGGACTTTTAAAAATTATAAATTATGTTGACAGGAAAACGAATTTTAGTGACAGGTGGAAGCTCTGGGTTGGGAAAGGCAATGGCGGCTTTGTTTATCGAACGTGGTGCACAGGTGCTGATAACCGGAAGAGATGAGAACAAACTTAAAAAAGTAGCAGGAGAGTTACAGTGTTCTTATGTTACAGCAGATGTGGCAAGTGATGATGATATTGCCCGTACGTTTGACTGGATCGATGCCAACTGGAAGGGGATGGATATCTTGATTAACAATGCAGGTATTGGTTCCTTTTCCGAATTAGACAGTTTAAACAGAGCAGACTTCCGTGAAGTTTTTGAGGTAAATGTATATGGAGCCGCAATGATGGCTAAAGAAGCTGTGAAACGATTTAAGTCAGAGAAGATACAAGGTGATATCGTTAATATTGCATCGACAGCTTCTCTGAAAGGTTTTGCCAAAGGATCGGTTTATGCGGCAAGTAAATTTGCGTTGCGTGCAATGACACAGGCATGGCAGGCTGAATTGCGTCCTTTTGATATTCGTGTTATCCAGGTGAATCCGTCTGAAGTTCCGACAGCTTTTAACTCTCCCGAACGTACAGAAAGAGCGATACAGGATAAAAAACTGACTCCGACAGAAATTGCGCATACGGTTCTTTCAACTCTTGAAATGGATAGAAGAGGTTTCATTCCCGAAGTCAGCGTTTTCGCTACCAATCCTTTTTAAGCGACCTGTTTTTCAGATTGCTTTTCCGGTTTACAGGAAATCCCCAGGACAGATAGCGCCTGGTCAAATCCGTTAGTAGTATTACTGCGAATACGTTTTGTATTTGTCATATTGGGCATTTTTCTGGTGTTCTTTGTCGTTTTCATGGTGTATGTATTTGTTATTCTTTAAAAAGATAATCAAATTTCCTGCCAAACAAGTTATCCTTATGTAAAAGGTGTTTCCTGATTAGTGTACGGTATTATTTTTAATGTAAACTGAATCTTTGTCACAAAAAATGTCCGTTTTTTCTTGAAATTTCTATCTTCATGACGTAGTTTTAAGAAGATGACAAATCAACTCGTACTGGCTTCACAATTTCTTCTCCTCAGTTTGGCTGTGTTTCACCCTGTTGCGGGATTGCTGTATGAGTATTTCAGTGATGTGAATGATCCTTTTTTGATTCGCTTACTTTTCTCAGTCTATTGTTTGTCGGCTCTTTTATTAATTATTGTTTCCCGAAAAGTACGGAGACACCATTGGCGGATTTCGAGGATTACTTTTGCTTTACTGAGTTTACAAACATTTTACCTTACATGGATTAATGAAATAAATCCTGCCTATTTTGCTACTATTCCGATAATCGTTGTTTCTGCCCCCATTTTTTTTACCCGGTACAGGTTGTTAGTACCTTTTTTATCTTTTATTGTTTTGCTGACCATCGTTTCGGGAAGTTACTATGGGATTAATGAAGACACGATCTTTTTCTTTTTGTTGGTGGGATTAAGTCTTCCGGTTTCCTTTTTTAATTTGTTTTTGTTCAGGCGTATTATTAAAAAACTACAGTTTAGTGATTATGTTCTGAATAATATCGATGCGCTTGTGTTGGCTTCTGATTCAAGTGGTGAAGTGACTTTCGTTTCCAAAAATATAAACCGTATTCTCGGTTACAGTCGTCAGGAAATACTGAACAGAGGGTGGTGGGATGTGCGTATGCAACGAAAAGTAACGGATGAAGAATTAACGCATTTCCGAGATCACATTAATGAACGGGCGGACCGGGAAGATGGCTATGACTCGATGGTCGTTACCAAAGAAGGGACAGAAAAATGGTTTCACTGGAAAGTTGTCAGTCTTGGAAAAAAATCAAAAGTTGGAGTAGGGCAGGAGATTACGCGAAAAAAGAATGCAGAAAACGAACTAAAGAAACTGTCGCTAATTGCTCGTGAAACGGACAATATTGTACTGTTGATAGGAGAGGAAAATACAATTGAATGGGTGAATCCTGGTTTTCTGAAGGTGACGTTGTATGATGAAACCGATGTCCTGGGAGCAGATACTTCTTCTTTCTTTTTTGATCAATCTGACAGTCCTGAGATATTCCATTCGACCATTCATGCTGTGTATGAAGATCGTTGTATGCACTATGCCGAATTACGTCTGAAAAAGAAATCGGGAGAGGAATTTTGGGCCAATATCAGTTTCACACCGATTCTTGAAGAAGGTAGAGTAGCGCGAATTATATGTATAGGTAGGGATAGTACAAAAACAAAAGAGGCTGAAGCCCAGATTAGATTGTATAGTGAGCGATTACGCACACTTCATAAACTGGATCAGAAACTATTGAAAGCGGACAGTCTGAATGATATCTTCAATGAAATTATTATCAATATAAAAGGGTTCGGGCTTCCCTGTAATCGCGTTTCTATTGCGATCTATGAGTTTGACGAAGAGTTTGTTAATGTTATTTCCGGCGATCCGCAGGGATCAGTAGATGAGATTCTCATGGACAAATTGCCTATAGCGGATTTTAAACGTTCTATACATATCCTGAAGAGTGCTGAGTTTATCGTAAATGATCTGGAGAATGCTAACGAAAATGAACTTACTTCCAGCCAGAAATATCTGTATAAAGATCATGGAGTGGGGGGATACATTAGTTTACCGATTCGTTACAATAAAGAATTGGTAGGTTCATTGAACTTCGGAAGTACACGTGCTGTTGATTTTGATGCGGAGACCATCGACTTTCTGAAGGAAATTACTTCTGATGTTGCTTTGGCTGTTTACCAGTTCCGTTTAAAAGAAGCTATCCGGGTGAAAAATGCAAAACTGGAGCAGCGTAATAAAGACATAACAGACAGCATCAATTATGCCCGACGTATTCAGAATACATTTTTACCCTCCCCTCAGGATCTGGAAGAATATTTTGAGGATAGTCTGGTGCTGTTTAAACCTAAAGACAAATTGTCAGGAGACTTTTACTGGGTAGAGGAAACGCCCGATGCTATTTGGGTGGTTGTGGCAGATTGTACTGGTCATGGAATCCCAGGTGCATTGGTGAGTCTGGTTGGGACAAATATTTTGAACCAGGCCATTTATGAAAAGAAAATGCAAACTCCGGATGAAGTTCTGGCCTACCTAAACTTAAAGGTTATTCGCACGTTTAGTAGCCAGAACAAGGAGAATGGTGTGAATGATGCGATGGATATAGGAATTTGCTGTATTCGTAAAAATGAAGGAGTGTTACTTTATGCCGGTGTTTTAAACGACTTGTACTTAGTCCGAAACGGTGAATTACAAAGTTTTAAATCTTCCCGTTACCCGATAGGACTGAAACCCGAACGTGTATTCATGGATTTCGAAATGCACCATATTTCAGTGCAGCCTGATGATCAGTTTTATATGTTGTCCGATGGATTTACGGATCAGTTTGGTGGGGAACAGAATAAAAAATTTGGTAAGCGCAGTCTGAAAAGGTTGATTCTTGAAATTCAGGATTATCCGATGCCTGAACAGTTACGTATTTTTCAAAATACGTTTGACCTCTGGAAAAAAGATCACGAACAAACCGATGATGTTGTTCTATTGGGGTTCAAAATCAAAGAGATAAAGAAATAATCAATTGTTTTTTACTGGTTAAAGTTGTATTTTCGTCATGAAAAAACAACCCTTAAAATTACAAATTATGAAATTAGGTAAAGCAGTAATGCTATCTCTGGGAATTGTATTCCTTGTCTCGTGCGAAACAGAAACTCCTGAGAAAGGGGTGAAGTATAATGATGATCTGTTGAATATGATTGATCGTTTGGATGAAAAGGTAGAAAGTCTGAACGAAACATTTGATGATTATGTTCCAGAAGAAATGAACGCCGGGCTTTCTGATTTAAAGAAACAGGTTGAGACAACAGAAAAGGAAGTAGAAGATCACGGAGATTTCTTTGGAGATGCTGCACTTCAGAACGCTGCTAAGGGATATGTTGAAGCTGTAGCTAAGTCTGTTCCGCAATACGAAGAACGTGTGAGAATCGAATCAGTAGATGATGCAGATTACACGGATGATATGGCAGATAAATCGTATGACCTGATGGAGGAAATTCAGGATCGTATTGATAATGCGAATAAGAATCTCATCGAAGTACAACAGAAGTTTTCCACTGATCATAACTTCCTATTGGTAGATAAGGAAAAGTAATAGCGAGATATAATAGTATATAAATAACAACAGGCTGATTCGTATGGATTCGGCCTGTTTTGTTTACGAACAGAGTGAATAAAACAAATCGAAGAAATCCGACCAATATTCGTCCAAACCTTTTATTTTTTCTGCTAAAAACTCCATGATTCGTTCGTGATCCGATTCATTAAACAAGTTCACATCTTCTAAAGTCCATTGCATTCGGTGGGAGATCGTATCAGGTGTAAGGGCGTATGAAGGGAGACAAACCATTTCATTCCCGATAGTAGATTCGAGAAGGAGTCGTGTTTCCATGAATTGTTCCCAGACAATATCGCGGACTCCCTTATCCTTCATCTGGATATCAATGGCAAAAAAAGCTTCTTTTCCGGTAACTTCAAGCCGGAAGAAAATGCCTTTAATATTTGAGCGGTAATGTAACCAGTTTTTACGCTTTCCGGTAGCGGAGCGTTGTTTTTCCATTTTCTGACGGAACTTTTCCCAAAAGGCCGTCTTATATTCTTTAACTTGTTCCCGGGTAAACATGTACAAATTTACAATTCTATTCCTTGTGTGATAAATATCACATGGCTTTTGCTTAAACTTCAGTAAGTTTGTTCTATAAAAGAAAATAAGTATGCGATTCGTTAGTACGTTGATAGTAGTATTATTTTTTGCAGGTTGTCAGGCGCAACAAACTCCGATTCAGGAGCAAGCAAACGGAGGAACAGTCACAAAGCTTGACAAAGGGGCTTTTACAGAGAAAATTACTGAGGAAAATATTCAGTTTGTAGATGTACGTACTCCGCGGGAATTCAATGCGGGACATATTGAAGGTGCTGTTAATATTGATTATACCAGTCCCGATTTTCCGGATAAAATTCAGCAATTGGATAAAGATAAACCGGTGGCAATATACTGCCAAAGCGGGAATCGTTCAGGACGAGCTTCAAAGGTTATGTTAAGTCTCGGGTTTAAGGAGGTGTATGACTTGACAGGTGGTTATTCACATTGGAAATAAGTATATTTCATAATACGTTGTTTAGGTTGAAAAAGCACACTCGTTTGAGTGTGCTTTTTGTTTGTAGAATCTAAAAGTAGGTGCTTTCCTCTTCTTTAAAAAACTTACTGTCTCGTGTATTCTTCTGAACAGCAATGGCAGCAAACAAGGATAGGGTAAAAGCCATTCCGTAAAACCCTTTTTCACTTAAGGATAAATCAGCATTGCGTAGTCCAACCACCAGCAATACAATAGAAGTAAGTGTTGTAAACCAACTGATTCCGTAGTATATATCCGTTACCTCAATTCCTTCGGAGCGGTCTCTCACGCATTTTTGCACCGAAATAGCTGAAAATAACCCGAACAATATTATAGTGAAGTAATATCCTTTTTCATTGAGTAACATATCCGAATTCCATAAACCGATACAATACGAAATCAAACCCGTTCCGAGAGCTACCCACGATGCTCCGATAAATGCAGGTGTTGGTTTCATTCCATTTGTTTGCACCGCTCGCTTCGAAGTATTGTTTTCATAGGTTGCTGTTACATTTCTTTCATCGTTTGTCATACTTTTTGTTTTTAAGTTCTGGGACAAAAGTGAGGTATCTGTATTATTTGAACAAACCCATTTTAAATATTTAATTACGATATATTTATTATTTTTTGTTCTATATACTTTATTAATATTATTTAATATCTTAAATTTATTACGATATATGAATGATAGTATAGCAATAATAAGTCTCTTAACCACTACCGAAAAACAGGAATTTATTCGTTTTCTTGATCGAAAAAACAAGCGACATGACACGCGGAATATAACCTTGTTTTCAGCAATTGATAAGGGAGAGGCAGATTTGATCCGACAAGAAATCGGTACAAATGCTTTCAATGTACTCAAAAAACGTCTGATGGATAATCTGATTGATTTTCTGGCGAATTTAAGTCTTGAAAAAGAAGCGTCTTTGGAAGTACAACTCATGAAAAGAATTCTGGTTGTGCGCAAATTGTTAGATAATCGACTGGAGAAAAAAGGATTCAAATTATTGAAAAGGGCAGAAGAGTTGGCAATGGAAGCCGGACAACTAACTCTATTGAATGAAATTTACCATACGTATGTAGAATACTCTCATTTATCTGAAGCTCCGGATCAGGAAGAGATTTTTGAGAAGTTGAAAAGAAATACGGAACAATTCATGGAACAGGAGCGGTTAAATATGGTTTACGCAAGGGTAAAGAAAGCGTTCAATGAAAATGCAACAATGAAAATTAATTTAGATGCACTTATCAATGAAGCATTTGTGAAGTTTGGAGGCGATTCTGAAATGACTTATACTTATAAATTACTCAGCCAGATAGCGCAAATAGCTGATATTGTCGCAGAAGCGAAAAAAGATTATTCAACTATAGACTTATTCTTTGTCGAAAAACTCGAACTACTTGAAAGAAGAGGGGAGAGACGGCATCCAAATTACCGTATAGACTTAGTTTATCATATAGCAAATATCTATTTCAGACGCAGAGATTTCGATAACTGTAAACTCTATCTCGACCGTTTGCAAGAAATCATCGATCCAAAACTACAACCAAAACATTATGTTAAATACAAGAATCTGGAAGCACTATATTTCAATTATACCGGTAACTTTAGTAAAGCCTTAGAAATTCTTGAGTCCGTACTAAACAATAATTCCCACGACGACACCATGAATCCTCGTTTAGTCGCAATGATGATTGAACTCCAGCAAGAAAACCATAAAGAAGCCAGAAAACATTTATTCCGTTTAACCCGCAGCGATCGTTGGTACGAAGGAAATATAGGGATTGATTGGGCTTTACACAAAAAGTTTTTGGAAATTATTCTATTGATCGAATTACAGGAATCTACGCTCTTAGAATCGCGTATTCAGAGTTTGGATAGGACATACGGTCAGATTTTAAAATTTGGCGCAACCAGTAATGCCAGTAATTTTTTAAGACTGATTAAGAAAATAGTAAACAAACCTGATATTGTGGAATCTGATGAATTCAGACTGCTTGTGGATAAAACAATTATCTGGCGACCCAAGGAAAGAGAGGATATTTTTATGATTAGTTTTTATGCCTGGCTAAAAGCTAAAATGGAGAAGAGGAATGTGTATGAGGTGACATTGGAGTTAGTGAGGGATGAATAGATCAGGAACAGTTTAAATAGTTTTATTTAACATAATATTAATTATAGGACAAAACAATAGAAAG
>NZ_CFIGVI010000005.1:24257-122232 GCF_984588085.1 Wandonia sp. | reverse complement strand
TAAGATAAATTTGATTAGAAAAACACTTGAAAATCCCGGGTATCTTTTGATGTTCTGGATTTTTTTTGATTTCCAATGCTTTATTCGACATAGGACAAGTCATAGAGCAAGTTGCTATAGAAGAAGGAATGAACAGCATTATGATTGATTTGGAAAGTCACGGACAGGGAATTTACTTTATTCGTTTTGGGAGTAGAACTAAGAAAGTTGTTCTTCAATAAAGAAATTAACAGGAATCGGTTTTGTACTGGAAAGTTTTTCAATTTAACGGGAAGCTTTTTATTCACTAAATTTTGTACTTTTGACAGCTCACGGCGTTTGCATACGCCAAGGTTATTTGTAATTTACTTGAAATGAAAGAGGTACAATTTAGAGAGGCACTTAGAGAAGCCATGTCTGAGGAGATGCGCAGAGACGAAAGCGTATTCCTTATGGGGGAAGAAGTAGCTGAATATAACGGAGCCTACAAGGTCTCACAAGGTATGCTGGACGAGTTTGGAGCCAAGCGAGTTATTGATACACCGATTGCGGAACTTGGGTTTGCAGGTATTGGAGTGGGAGCTTCCATGAATGGATTGCGTCCGATCGTAGAATTTATGACCTGGAACTTTGCGATTTTGGCTGCGGATCAGATCATAAACAGTGCGGCAAAGATGTTACAGATGTCCGGTGGACAGTATGGTTGCCCGATTGTTTTCCGCGGAGGAAACGGACAGGCAGGACAGTTGGCTGCAACGCACTCACAGAGTTTTGAAGCTTTCTATGCGCATGTTCCGGGATTGAAAGTAATTACGCCTTCGAATCCGTATGATGCAAAAGGACTTTTGAAATCTGCTATCCGTGATAATGATCCTGTTGTTTTTCTGGAGTCAGAAAAAATGTACGGAGATAAAGGAGAAATTCCTGAAGGAGAATACGTTATTCCTATCGGAGTAGCGGACGTGAAGCGAAAAGGAAACGATGTAACGATAGTAACCTTTGGAAAGATCATAAAAGTGGCACACCAGGCTGCAGAACTTCTGGAAAAAGAAGGTATTTCCTGCGAAATAATTGATTTACGTACAATTCGTCCGATTGATTATGCGGCGGTTGTAGAATCTGTAAAAAAGACAAATCGTTGCGTAGTGTTGGAAGAATCATGGCCATTAGCTTCTATTTCTTCTGAGATTGCATACCATTTACAGCAGTATGCTTTTGATTATCTGGATGCGCCAGTACAACGCGTAACGCAAACAGATACTCCGTTTGCATTCTCTACATCTTTAATTGATGAGGCGTTGCCTAATGTAGAGCGCTTGGTAAAAGCAATTAAAACCACTTTGTACAGAAACTAATTCGTTAACGAAATATAGTTGTTGAAAGCCGTGCATTTGTACGGCTTTTTTTGTAATTTGTTTTTGAGTCCTGTTCTTACTAACGAATAGAATAGGTAAGCAGAAGATAAAAAAATAGATGTTTTTTGCTGTTTATTGTTCTTTTTGTACCTTCACGCTAAATTTATTTACCATGGAAGATATTTTTATCGGAATTATACTTTTGATTTTAGGTGTTGTGGCAATTATAGGGAAGTTAACCCATAAGCCACGTTATATTCACCATTGGTTTATTGTATTGGCTACCGTTTTTACAGCCTATTATGCATTTGGAGAATTGACTGTTTTTGAAACAGGGGAGATAAATCAAAACCCGCTCTATTTAAGTGTCGGGATTTTGTTTTTGGCATTGATTATTTCCCGTTTTGTTGGAGAAAACAAAAAAATACTTGGATTTATAGGTGTTTTATTCCCTTTGTTGTATTTGATACTGGGCGATACAACGTATGCTTTCGGAGGCGGAGGATTTACGGGGGCAGATTTGTTGAAAACAGGAGTTTTAGGAGCGATTGTTCCAATAGCCCTTGTACTCGTTTTTGCCCTCTTGAAACGTTTTGGTTTTGTAACCGGCGAAAATGAATCAACTCTAAAACTGAGTATTGAGACAGGGTTTTTGTTTTTCTTTCTTTTCGGTGTATCAATTGCCGGATTCTTTTTAGCAGGACCATTCGGACTTTTTGTGGCTATGGTTACTTTTCTGGCGTCTTCGATTGTTGCAGGAAATGTGGTCGAAGAAGGTAGAGAGACTATGGTTCCGTTTGGATTGTCGATGCTATTACTCTTACCGTTGACAGTGATCAGTGAGGTAGGAGAAGCTGATAATTTGTCTGTGCTTCAAGGGAAAATGTTTGCCGGATTGTTCCTGGGGGCTATGCTCACTGTTTTTCACGCAGCGATCTTGTCCTGGAGTGAGAACGTATCCGGATGGAAGTCAAAACTCCTTTTGTTGAAAGCCATGGTTCTTCCAGTTTTATTTGTTGTACTCGGGGGAATGTTATATTTCATGTACGAGTCTTTCGGGGGAACTTCTACCGTAATAGCCATGTTGATTGCTTCAGCGTTGGTAATTCCTGTCTTACATCTTGTTTTTCGTAACCGAAGTTTTGCGGTGGCAACAATGCTGATCGGATCGGCAATTCTTATTGTACCCTATCTGAAACACGAAACGGAAGAATTATCGACCGAGATAGAAGGCTTAGATACTACCACACAGAAGTTAGTTGTGGTAGGAGAAGATGGAGCGGAAAAAGAACTAAACATACTGGATCTAAGCGAGGCAAAAGGAGACTGGGTAGTAAACCCTGAAAATTCGAACTTGAATTTTACACTGGAAGCAAGTGGCTCCAAAACGAAAGGAAAGTTTAAATCCTACGAAGGAACTTTCTCTGTTCCGGAGGATTGGCAGAATGCCGAAATGAGTATAACAATTCCTGTAAGTTCTATTTCAACTTTCAATGCGATCCGTGATGAATCGCTATTGTCCGATGAAGCTTTTTTTGAAGCGGAAAAACATCCGGTGATTACTTTCAAGGTAAAAGGGGTAGAGTTTTCTAAAGAAGAATACCTTGCAAAAGGAGAGTTTACGATGAAAAAAGTGAAGAAAACAATCGATGTTACTTTTCAGTTTATAGGAAAAGGTGAGCGTGACGGGAAGTCCTTTATTGTATTGAAAGGTAGTGGATCATTGAATAGAACCGACTTTGGAATGACGCCTGATCCGGGAATCGGGGATGTGGTTAATTTCGAATTTCAGACTGAATTTCTCGCAAAATAATCGGTTGATTAAACACGGTTTATCCGAAAAAAGAAGGCAATCAACATTTTGCTTTGAATAACTATTGTAAAATGTTTTCTGACCCGGGTACTGTTCTTCTTAACTTTATATAGTTAAAACGGTTGTATGAAGTTAGTGAAGCCAACAACACTCAAAGAAGTAGCTGAATTTCTTGGGTGCAGATTTACTGGTAATCCGGATCATGAGATCACGGGTATTAATGAAATTCATAAGGTAGTCCCCGGGGATATCGTTTTTGTAGACTTTGAAAAATACTACAAAAAGGCACTAGAGAGTGCGGCAACGACTATCCTTATAGATAAAGAAGTGGAGTGTCCCGAAGGAAAGGGACTGTTAATCAGTGAGTCTCCGTTTGATGATTTTAATAAACTGACCCGGTATTATAATCCGGAACGTTTTTCGTACACATCCGTATCTGAAACAGCTACGATTGATCCATCAGCGGAAATCGGAGCCAATGTTGTAATCGGAGCCAATGTAAGTGTTGGTAAAAATACCATCATATTTCCTGGAGCAGTTATCGAGCAGGATTCAATCATTGGAGATAATGTCGTAATCGGACCTAATAGTGTGATCGGGCATTATGCTTTCTATTATAAGAAAAAGACAGATGGTTTTGACAGGATGTACTCCTGTGGTAGAACAATTATTGAGGATGATGTCGAAATTGGTGCGCTTTGTACAATTGACCGGGGTGTTTCAGGAGATACGGTTATAGGAGCCGGATCCAAACTGGACAATCAGGTGCATATTGGTCATGATACCGTGGTAGGGAGGAAATGCTTGTTTGCCGCTAACGTAGGTATTGCCGGATGTGTAACCATTCAGGATCGCGTAACTTTATGGGGACAGGTTGGAGTTGCTTCAGACATACTAATTGGAGAAGGGGCTGTTGTTCTTGCGCAATCCGGAATCAATAAGAGTCTGGAAGGAGGGAAAACATACTTCGGTTCTCCGGCCGGGGAAGCAAGAGTCAAGTTTAGGGAAATAGCTGCCATCAAGCGAATTCCTGAGATACTGGAAAACTTATAAGTATGCCGCAAACACTGGTTACGCATTTGGAAGAAAAGGTGCAGTTCAGCGATCTGAAACTGTATTCGCTTCTTGAGCTGACCACGGCTATCAACGCGAACGAATCTGTTGACCAACTTTTGCGAATCTATGAGTTCATTGTTCGTGAACAATTAGGATTGTCAAAATTTATTCTGATCGTTAATCATAACGGTTGGGATATCATGCTGAAAGTAGGTTATAAAGGACGTTTGAAAGATCTTACTATAGAGTCGGATTTGGGGCGTTTTGATGAAATAACAGTAATAGAATCCTCACATATTACTTCGTTAAATGAATTTGATGTTATTATCCCGGTAGCCCATAAAAATCAGAAATTAGCATTCCTATTGGTGGGGGAGGTGAAAGATCATGCCATGCGTTTAAAGGAGACGGTGGATGACATGAACTTCCTTCAGACACTGACAAATATTATTGTCGTAGCCATAGAGAATAAACGGATGGCTAATGAAGGGGTAAAGCAGGCAAAACTAAAGAAGGAGCTGGAGGTTGCCTCCGAAACGCAAAAACTACTCTTTCCGTCGGATCTCCCTACGAATAAGGAGATGGATGTTGCGGCAAAATATAAAGCACGCCACGAGATAGGCGGAGATTATTATGACTTTTTTCCGATCTCAGATGAAGAATACATCATCTGTATCGGAGATGTATCGGGGAAAGGGATTTCAGCGGCATTATTAATGGCTAATTTTCAGGCTACTTTACGGGCTTTGGCTATGTACAGACGATTTCCTCTTGGGCAGTTAGTACACGAACTAAATAAGATAGTGTTTGGTAATGCTAAAGGGGAGAAGTTTATCACTTTTTTTATTGCTGAATATAATGTGAATACCCGCCAGTTAAAATACATCAATGCAGGACATAATCATCCGTTTATCACAGATGGGAGAAACTATAAGTTTCTGGACAAAGGATCGATTGGTTTAGGGATGTTCGAGGAGCTTCCCTTTTTGGAAGAAGATAGCATTTCGTTGCCTAAAAATACAACACTGGTACTTTATACGGATGGAGTTGTTGAGCTGGAGAATGAAGAGCAGGAACAGTTTGAAATTGAACGGGTAATAAAAGTGATCCATAGTTTTTATCCTTTAAAAACGGATGATCTGAATAACCTTGTCTTCTCAAAATTGGATGAATGGAAAGGCGGTGCCAAGTATGCAGATGATACAGCGATATTTACCTGCCGATTTTTCTAATAAAAAAAGCGGTCTTTCGGACCGCTCGTAGATTCTTTTTTCGTACGTTTTATCAGATGAACCGGACATCGGCAATCCTTGAAATAGGAAGCCAGATACCTCCTTTAAGACAAATGTACTTGCCTCCGGATGCCCAAACTGTCGTTTCTACACGTTTGAATCCTTCATCATCCATAAAGATAATAGCCACCTTCCCGTGGTGTAAGTTACCTAATTTCGTCGCTTCAACTAGTTTAGCCATTAAGTCCGGAATCTGTTCTATTTCTATAGCTTTTTTAAAGCTAAGTGCCGGAATTTGTTCCTTTTGGATCAAAACCGGGCTGCTTGTTACTACTTCATTTTGCATGGCCAAAAATTTATAAATGGGATGAACAAGATAATATTATTTTTTTACTTCTGCAAAGAAGGAGCTAAAAATAGTTACAACAATTTTGGGGGTTGATTCCACACTTTTTTTCTGATTCCAGATTCCTATTTCATCCGGGTGAAGGAGTAAAACCGGCTGATCATTTCGGGTCAGGACAAGAGCTTTTTTTCGCGAAATAAAACTTAGTTTCAGATCGTTTAGAATTTTTTTCAGAGGACGTTTATTTTTCCCTCTGAAAGGAAGGTGTTCTCCGGGTAAAGGGTTGCGAACGCCAAATTCTTTCAACAGATCCCATGGAATAAGAAGTTCTTCAGAGACGGGGAGGGCTGTCCCTGCCAATGTAACAGAAATGGCAGGGGTGTTGTCGGGAATATCCAAATCAGCAAAGTTCAGTTGAACGATGTCCAGTGAGTGCTTTCCGAACCAAAGACCATTTTTCTGACGTTGGACATAAAAATCACCGTGTTCAATTAGTGCGCCCGGAGCTCCGGAGGAAATGAGTTGTTCCAAAGCCGTTGCTAAAACAGTCGATTGCATCCATTGTACGAGAAGCCGTTCCCGTTGAAGAAATAGTAAACTCCGGATGTCTTTATCAGACAAGAAAAATTCACAACGTTCTCCCGGAAAATAATCCCACTGATGGTCCGCTTCCGATATAATGCGCTGGACGTCTTGAGAGAGACGATCAAGGGCAGATAATGATCGCGGATCAATTTCCTGCATTAAAGGAAGAAGGAGGTTGCGGACTTTGTTCCGGGTATATTTGTTCTTCGTATTGCTGCGATCTTCCCGCCATGATAGATCGTTTTTTGTTGCATACCGGATAATATCTTGTTTGCTGACAGATAATAAAGGACGGTAATATCCCGGACGTTGCTTTATGATTCCTCCAAGATCTGATAGTTTCCCTGAGCTCATTAATTTTAGTAGCACCTCCTCCCGGTTATCATCCAAATGGTGCGCCGTACAAACAATAGAGTTGGGGTTTTCAAGTACTACCTGATCGAACCATGTATAGCGCAGTTCTCGTGCTATAGCTTGTATTGACTTTTCTCCTCCTGCAAGACGTCGGGTGTCAAAAGATTTACTGGCAAACGGAATCCCGGATGTGCGGCAATGATCGGCGATAAATTTTTCATCATCGTCAGAATCCTGTCCGCGTAAATTGAAGTTGCAGTGCAAAACGGTAACAGGAAATCCTGAGTGGCTTAAAAGATGAAGCAGTACCATTGAGTCAACTCCGCCACTACAAGCCAGAAATAGCGTATCATAGCTTCTGAGGGAGTCGAGTTCATGTGTTATTTCAGACCAATGATTCATCCTGGTTTGTTACTAGACGTTCAATCTTTACAAGACATTCTTCATATTCTTCTTCCGGAGAAGAAAGATCGGTTATCGCTCCCCCGACAGGGCAGCAGAGGTACTTGTTTTTTTCATTGTACAACAAGGTGCGTATCACAACATTCAAATCAAAGTTTCCTTTTGGTTGTATAAGACCGACAGAACCGGAATACCAGCCTCTTTTGAAATTCTCCAGTTCTTCAATAAGTTCCAGAGAGCGAATTTTTGGAGCTCCCGTCATGGACCCCATAGGGAATGTTGCTTTAAGGATTTGTGAGAATGTTGTGTCCTCTCGAAGCGTACCGATTACCGTAGAAATAAGCTGGTGAACAGATTCAAAAGTATAAAGACCGAATAGTTCTTCGACTTTTACACTTCCGGGTAGAGCGACCTTTGCAAGATCATTTCGTACCAGATCGACAATCATGACATTCTCGGCTTTTTCTTTCTCACTGTTGATGAGTTCTTTTTTCAGTAGCTCATCCTCGTATGCAGTGCTTCCTCTTTTTCGTGTGCCTTTGATGGGTTGAGATACCAAAAGGTGTCCTACGCGTTTAATAAATCGTTCCGGACTTGCTCCCATCATTTTAAACTCGCGCCAGTCAATAAAAGCAGAAAAAGGCGCTTTGGTTTTTTGATGAATGCGTTTATACGTGTCCAGATAGTTAAACGAAGAGACATTCTTTTTTTCAAAGATTTGACAGAAATTGACTTCGTAACTATCCCCTTTTCGGATGTACTCCTGAACCCGTTTTATTTTTTTTAGGTATTCTTTTTTCGAAAGTCGGGGATGCAATTGAAATGATGGCGTGTCTGGTTCCGGTTCTTCCAGAAATTTCAGTAAAATATCCGTGCGACTTTTTCCTTTGACAAGGTCTGCCACATTTTCACGGATATGGTAAACCGTTTGAGGAACTATAAAGGCAAAAGCAGGTGACTGAAAATGATCTTCGTTGGAAGAACGTAATCGTTCAATACTGTTTTTTACATCAAAACCAATAAGGGTTACAATATAGTCCTTTCTGAAGTGTTCTGTAAAATCATCGACCTCTTTCCAGTTGACCAGATCTTCAAATACTAACTCTTTTTCTGACCCGATGCATAGCCAGGTGTCTCCCGAATTGGAGTTGAAATAAAACAAACTGGTGTGTTCTGCTTCTTTCAATTTATACTTTCTGATTTTTAATTTTTTCCCAGGTTGAATACATCGCTTCCTGCTTCGGTCTGTCAGCTTCTTCTTCACGAAGTGGTTCACAAGGACGGAGAGAGGCGTAACACTCTCCCGGAAGCTGTTGATACAATTGAGTTCCCATTGTTTTCCATCCGATCATATCGTCGCTAACCTCTTTAATGATTTTAGCAGGGTTACCGACTACCAGGCTGCGTTTGGGAATATGCATTTTTGCCGGTACAAAGCAGAGAGCGCCAATGATGCATTCGTCTTCAATAATGACATCGTCCATAATGACGGAATTCATTCCGATCATACAGTTTCTTCCGATCGTCCCTCCGTGAACAATCGCTCCATGTCCAATATGCGCTGACTCTTTAAGTGTGACCGTTGTGCCGGGAAACATGTGAATCGTACAGTTTTCCTGTACATTACATCCATTTTCAATACGTATCTGCCCCCAGTCTCCCCGAAGGGCCGCTCCGGGACCAATATATACATCTTTACCAATAATAACATTCCCGGTGACAGTAGCATTCGGATGGATAAATGCACTTTCGTGAATAACCGGTTTAAATCCGTTAAATTCGAAAATATTGGGCATATTTTTTCGTTTTTCTAACTTTTAGCACGAAGTTATCGTTCTCTAGTGTAAAGGTAATAAAAATGAAGGTTGAATTTTGTAAATATTGGCTGCTGGGCACCCGGAAATACAATTTTATTGCCGGGAAAAAGTTGTATCTTTACAATAATAAGAAGATTGAAGTTGCCGAAAGGTAAAGGATAATATGATAGAAAAGTGAAAAAGTCCGTGCTGAACCGGAGTGTGTGAAAAATAGCATGGTTTTTGTTAAGACTTTATAAAGGATAAGAGATATGAAAAAAATAATTGTTGTACTGGTTGTTACACTCGTTTCCCTTTCGCAAGGATGGTCTCAGGGGCAGGGTAGAGCAGGGTTGTCGTATGGTTTGGGGGGTAGTTTTGATGTTATTAACCCCATTAATACCGGAGCTTACCTTACGGGGATGTCTTTCTTTGCTGAGTTTCCGCGTTCGGCTTCTGTAGTACCTTATGGTAAGATTGGGTATTACCTTCCGACAAAGGTTGAAGACCCGGCAGGAGCAACCTTGATTGCAATTGATGATATGACCAACCCGTACCAGTCGTCTGCGAAGTTGGAGACGAAAGTAAGTACGTTTTCATTAGAGGGAGGTACCCGTTATTATTTGGGGAATGACTATGATATAGGTCTGGCGGGTGTTTTGGAAACGAAAATCAGGGTTTTGGTTTCTCCTGTTTCTTCTGTAGTAGGTGATTATGACGAAACAAAATATCGTTTGGAAACAAATCTGGCAGATAAGTATACATCGATATCTCTTTTTGCTGGTTTTGGTGCGGGAATTAAGTATTCTCAACCCTGGGGGACTTTGTTTACAATGGCGGGGCTTGATTTATACATCATCTCAAATGCTGTGACACCAGTTACTTCACTAATGTTGTTTTCAGTGCAGGTGGGGTATCGAAGAGATTTATATTAGTCGTTTCTACAGTGTGTGTCCGCATTTCTTGCAAAAGTCGGCATCGTCGTCATGACCTTCGAAACTACAGTTCGGGCAACTACGCGCAAGATGACTGCTTACTTCTTTGTTGGCAGAAATCATCTCACTCGTCATAATTCCGGTAGGGACAGCTATAATAGCGTAACCTAAAATCATCAGAATAGAAGCTAATGTTTGTCCCAGGGCAGTTGTTGGAGAAATATCACCGTAACCTACGGTTGTCAGGGTTACAATAGCCCAGTAAACGCTTCTGGGAATACTTGTGAAACCTGAACCTTCTATATCTCCTTCGATTAAAAACATCAGGCTGCCTATAATCATTACGATTGTGAGTACGGCAAACATAAACACAATGATTTTATGTCTGCTTGTTACCAGAGCCTTGGTTATAATTTTTCCGGAATCGATATATTGACCTAGCTTGAGAACACGGAAAATACGCAGGAATCGTAGGGCGCGTATTACGGATAGAGTATGTCCTCCCGAAATCCAGAGTCCAAGGTAAGAGGGAAGGGTCGAAACAAGATCTACAATCCCATAAAAGGAAAAGATATAATAGACGGGTTTTCCGATGCTGAGTATGCGTAAGATGTATTCAATAGTAAACAGAACAGTTAGTGTCCATTCTATAGTACTGAAAAGTGTACCGTATTTTACATTCAGATAGTCAACACTCTCCAGCATAACAACTACTATACTGGTGAAAATAGCACCAAGGAGGGCGAGGTCAAAAGTTTTTCCGGCTACTGTATCTGCTTCAAAGATAATCTCGTGTAATTTCAGCTGCCAGGGTTTTAGCCTGCTTTTTTCAATAGGGTTTTCTCCCTTAATGATATTTCGGATAGGACGTTGCATAATATAAATCAGGGTGGTAGAAAAAAGTTAGACCTCCACCCTGATGTATCGTAAATATTAATTAGCTCTTTCGATGATCGTTGCATACCCTTGCCCCACACCGATACACATGGTAACAAGCGCGTAGCGTTTCCCTGTACGTTGTAACTCATGGGCTGCAGCAAGAAGAATACGAGATCCGGACATTCCCAGCGGGTGTCCTAAGGCGATTGCTCCTCCGTTTGGATTTATTCTCGGGTCATTATCTGCCAGCCCCATTTCTCTGGTGCAGGCAAGCGCTTGAGCAGCAAAAGCTTCATTCAACTCAATTACATCCATTTGGTCAAGCGTTAAACCAGCGCGTTGTAGCGCTTTTTGGGAAGCGTATACCGGACCTATTCCCATAATTCGTGGCTCTACTCCTGCAACGGCGGCACTAACGATACGGGCTAATGGTTTCATGTTGTTTGCTGCTACTGCCTTCTCAGAAGCGATCAGTAAAGCTGCTGCACCATCATTTAACCCGGAAGCATTTCCGGCAGTAACCGTTCCGTTCTCTTTGCGAAATGCCGGACGTAATTTAGCCAGTGTCTCAGGGGTTGTAGTTCCTTTTATAAACTCATCCTTGTCAAATACAAGAGGATCTTGCTTTCTTCTCGGTATCTCAATGGGTACAATTTCTTCCGAAAGCCTTCCTTCGGATTGCGCCTGAAAAGCTTTTTGCTGAGACCAGGCAGCGAACTTGTCCTGATCTTCGCGTGAGATTCCGTATTTATCTACCAGATTTTCTGCTGTTTCTCCCATTCCATCAACTCCGTATAATTCTTTCATCTTCGGGTTGATAAAACGCCATCCGAAACTGGTGTCAAATAATTGGGAATCACGTCCGAAAGGAGTGGAAGCTTTTGAAAGAACCCATGGTCCGCGGGTCATATTTTCTACTCCTCCGGCGATATAGACTTCTCCGGCTCCGTCCTTTATAGCACGGGAAGCATTGATTACCGAAGCCATCCCGGATGAGCACAAGCGATTAACTGTTTCTCCGGCAACCTCAACAGGTAGACCGGCCAGTAATCCGGCCATACGGGCGACATTTCGATTGTCTTCTCCCGCCTGATTGGCACAGCCAAGAATCACATCTTCTATTGATTTTAAATTAAGCTGTGGGTGACGTTTTACCAACTCACGGATAACATGTGCTGCCAAATCATCTGTTCTGACAGGAGCCAGTGTACCTCCAAAACTTCCGATAGCCGTTCTTACTCCGTCAACAATATATACATTTTCTGAACTCATTTGTCTGCTTTGTTTATGTGCGAATTTAGCGGATAGTTTTTGAAATAAAAAATTTTCATTTCTCCGTTCACTTGAGATGAGGTTTTCAACATGTTGGGTATCATTAATTAACAATTCAGTATTTCAAAATGTGAATTTTAGTTAATTCATTTTTAACTCTTTATAGTTAAATTGTTAATAACTTCGTTGAAAAGTCAACTTGTTTTGGTAGTGAAACGGAGCCAAACTACTTATATTTTTGTAGTATAAAACAGGTTGTTTATGTTTGGAACCCTAATTAAGAAAAGATTGACAGATGAGAAGGTGGCGAATATTTTCGTGAACGCCATCCTTGATGTTACTGAAAAAGGGTTTGAGGAAGTAGCGGGGCTGATTAAAGAGGATTCGGCATTTGTACACCAACCACAAATCAATGTTTCAGATAACGGAAAATTTACAATGATTGTTCTGGCAGGTAACCTGAAGTTTCTTGAAGATCACTTTGAAGCGGATCAGGTAGAGCGTGTAGAAGAATTGATATTTGACAAGTTTGCCGGGGTGTTTGGTATTTCTGCACCCGAATTAAAGAAGATTGTCAAAGAATATGATCATTTCATGGCGCGTGTTAATCATCCGTCAAAGAACACGCTGTACGCAATGTCAAAGGCTGTATTTCACAAGTATAAGCTGAATGATTATCAGGATGATTACTTCAGAAAGATGCAATGTCCTAATCCACTCTTCCTTAAGAGGATGGATGATGTGATGACCAATTTTGTCTGGGACTGGAATGCGTTCTTTAAGCGCTATAAATTAATCGCGTAAAACTATTGATTTATAATATCCCGGCTTTTTCAGCCGGATAAGCGTTAAAAGTTCCGCTTCCTTTTGCAACTAACTGGTTCTTTTGATTTCGAATTTCTCCTTCAGCATAGATAATCCGGCTTCCGGCCTGAACTACCTTCCCTGTAGCAATTAGTGTATCTCCTAAACGAGCTGGAGAAAGAAAGTTAAGTTTTAATTCGATGGTTGAGACCACTTTTCCCTGTTCAACAACCAGTGAAAGTGCAGCTACACCTAAAGTTCCATCCATTAATGTAGCAATAACTCCTCCGTGTGCGGCAACAGGTGTAGCCATGTGTTTGTCAGAAACAACCAGTTTGTATTCTATTTCCCCTGGCTGTACAATACTTAATTGCATGCCAAGGTCATCCCCGAACCGATTGGTTCTTTTGTAGGTCTCGATAATCAAATCTCTTACACTTTCCATAACTACGCCTGTAAAATCTATTGCAAATATAATGAATGCATAATAAATTAGTGGGGTAATGAAGCGGCAAAATAATTGATGAAAGAGGAAAAAGGAATGTAAAATCTTGTATAAAACAGCAAGTGTTGAGGGGCTGAACCTTTAAAAAATGATATCTTGTGCAAAGCGCAGAAAGCAGATTTGTAGCGCAAATAGTGTTTGCAAGTATTTAAAAGAGAAGAAATGCAGTTTGAATTACAGAAATCGTTAGAAATTCTGGAAAGAACACCTTTGGTTCTACAGGCATATCTGGAAGGATTGTCGCAAGACTGGTTAAAGAATAATGAAGGAGAAAATACCTGGAGTCCTTATGAAATAGTTGGTCATTTGGTTTATGGAGAAAAAACAGACTGGATGGTGCGGGTAAAAACTATATTAAGCACTTCCGGAAACAAACTCTTTGAACCGTTTGACAGGTTGGCTCAATTAAAGGAAGATCAGAACAGACCTGTTACAGAATTACTGAATGATTTCAATGTTTTGAGAACAAGGAATTTGGAGGAGTTGCATGCGTTGAATATTAGTGACGAGGATTTGCTGCTAACCGGAATTCATCCCGAATTTGGAGAAGTAACCCTTGGGCAATTAATTGCTACATGGGCGGTACATGACTTGGGACATATTGGACAAATCTCAAGAGTAATGGCTAAACAGTATAAGAACGACGTAGGACCGTGGATTAGCTATTTAAGTGTTTTGAAAAGGTAAGTAACAACAGATAAAGAGACAAACGGAAGTACTTCGAAGATTTTACCTGTTTTGAGAAAATGAAATCTTTCTGAAAATATCGCAGGATAAATAGAGCGGGAATAAAAAAAAGTTTTACTTTTGCAGCGTCCGCGGGAGTAGCTCAGTTGGTAGAGCGTCAGCCTTCCAAGCTGAGGGTCGCGAGTTCGAATCTCGTCTCCCGCTCGTGGAAAAAGCTTCGCTTCGGCGGAGCTTTTTTTGTTTATAAAGACTGAAAAACTGATTTTCAGTAGGTGAGATCCATCAGATTGAACGATTCTTTCTTCACGAAACCTATTACATTTTCTCGTATCTTTGCACAAAATTTTAAGAAAGTTGAAAACGGTTTATATAGAGCGTAGAGAGCATTTTAATGCTGCCCATAAATTATATAATGACAAATGGTCTCCCGAAAAGAACGAAGAAGTTTTTGGGAAATGCAGCAATGCAAACTGGCATGGACACAATTACCAGATAATTGTTACGGTAAAAGGAATGCCCCATGAGGACACCGGTTTTGTTGTGGATTTAAAAGATTTGAGTGACCTGATAAAGGAGTACGTTGTAGAACCGTTGGATCACAAAAACCTGAATCTGGATGTCCCCTTTTTAAAAGGAATTTTACCTTCTACTGAAAATCTGGCGATAAAGATCTGGGAACAAATCGAAGGCCCGATTACCAGTTTAGGGGGAACTCTGGCAAAAATCAGGTTGATTGAAACAGAGAACAATTTTGTAGAATATTTCGGAGGACGGGAACCTTATTAGTGTTTATCTGTTCTTTTGAAAAAGAAAAATAATTTGGTGAAAGAAGAACATAACAAGGAGGAAACAACCCTCCGGATTTCGGATGCATATCAAAAGATAATTACCGATCTGGGAGAGGATGCGGGTAGAGAAGGTTTATTAAAAACTCCTGAGCGTGCAGCGAAAGCTATGCAGTTTCTGACGCAAGGATATGAGCAGAACCCGAAAGCAATACTGGAATCGGCTCTTTTTAACGAGAACTACTCGGAAATGGTGATCGTAAAGGATATTGAAGTATATTCTTTGTGTGAACATCACATGCTACCATTTTTCGGAAAGGCACACGTAGCTTACATTCCCAAAGGGAAAATCGTTGGGTTATCAAAAATTCCGCGAGTAGTAGATGCTTTTGCCCGTCGTTTGCAGGTTCAGGAACGATTGACACTTGAAATTCGGGATGCGGTTAATGAAGCATTACAGCCGGAAGGAGTGGCGGTTGTTCTTGAGTGTAGTCATATGTGTATGCAAATGAGAGGAGTACAAAAGCAAAATTCAGTAACGACTTCCAGTGCGTTTACAGGAGTGTTTTTGGAAAACGATTCCACCCGAAAAGAGTTTATAAATTTAGTGCAGGCCAGACTACACTAAAGCTGGAGAAATTTCGTTATCTTTACAGTAAACTAAAATTTAGATACAAATGTTAGAAAACATTTTAGACAGAACTGAACCAGTTGGCGTAAAGCCAATGACGAAGGAATTTTTTGCTTCGGTGTACACGTATATGTTTGTAGCGCTTGGTATTTCGGGAGTTACAGCTTACCTCGCAGGGAACTCGCAGGCTTATTTCCAGATGCTGATTACTCCAGAAGGAGGGCTTTCTCCGATTTTTTACGTGATTTCTTTTGCGCCCTTAGGATTGGTGCTTTTGATGCAGATGAGAATGGCAAAATTGAGCATGTCCATGTTGTTGGCACTTTTTGTCGGTTTTTCTGTTTTAATGGGATTAAGTCTTTCAACTATCTTTTGGGTATATAGTTTAGGTACAATTTTTAATGTCTTCCTTATTTCAGCCGGTATGTTCGGTGGGATGGCTATACTGGGGTATACAACAAAGACCGATTTGTCTAAGTTTGGGAGCTTAATGTATATGCTTTTCATTGGAATTTTCATTGCAAGTTTAGTTAACTTCTTCATGCAGAGTGAAGCAATGGGATACTGGATTTCTTTTATTGGAATTTTTGTCTTTACAGGGCTTACAGCATGGGAAATGCAAAAGTTGAAGTACATTGCTGCTGATCCGCAATACGCAGGAGAGGAGAAAAAGAAACTGGCATTGATCGGAGGATTGTCGTTGTACATCCTGTTCATTAACTTGTTCCTTTCTCTATTGAGAGTTTTCGGAAGAGAATAAAGAATAAAGTAGAAAATATGTTGACGGCTATCTCATCTGAGGTAGCCGTTTTTTATTGGAGAAAAACTCCGGTTTTTAACAGATATGATCTATAGACTTAGAGAAGTAACGGAGCTAATATTTTATTCCTGTAGCAGCGTGTACTACGGTATCCACAGTGATTTTTTCGATGCAGTTACAGGGACTTCCTTTCTGACACGTAGAGCAGTTTTCATCGAAAACAAGTGTGGTTGAGTGTTTGCCTAATGGTTTCCAACGCCCGGGATGGATGGGACGTTTGGGAGCAAATAATCCTATGGCCCCTTTGTTCAGTAATCCGGCAATGTGTAAAGGACCTGTACTTGCTGCAATCAGTATATCAATCTGTTGAATCAGAGAGATTAATTCGTCTAGCGATAGTTTGCCACTCGTATCTATGCAGTCTTCAGGTATAAGATGACGGAAAGAAGTTGCTTCACTTTCAGTTCCTGTATAGAATACTTTGTATCCCTTCTCAGTTAGCTGTTTCCCTAATTCGGCAAAATTGTTCACACCCCATTCGACAGCACTGCCCTGTGATCTGGGATGTAATATGACTTTGCGTTGTGGAGTATCCAATTCACGGGTTAGCCAGTCGGGTAGTGGAAATGAGGTAGAAAAATGAATCGATTCTGAAACTTCTTCTAACGAAGGCAATGCACGTACCCCAAATGGTCGGAGCAAATGAAAATTCAATTGTGATTCGTGTTCATCGGCTTGTTTTCTTGTGAAGTTAACTCTGTGGTTACAAGTAAACAGATGAAATAACCGATGGCTTGTCCCTATACGATGTTGTATACCACTTTTTTTTGCCAACCGGGCAATTTCTTTTCGGGGAAAAACATGAATAATAGCAAATGCCCGTATATTTTGAAATGCCCTTATTCGTTCATTTTCTTTGAGCGATTCCAGTTCTTTCCAACTTAGTACTTCATCAATATCCTGACAACAATTCAGTATGGGTGTCGTATACGTATTACCCAGAAAAACAATACGAACACCTTTGAAACGCTTCTTCAGATAACCACATAAAGGTAATGTAAGGCACACATCTCCAATACTGTCTGTTCTGCTAATTATGACTGTTCTATAGGAAAGATCAAGCATTTTTTTTATTGAGTCTTCGAAGTTCTTTGTACTTAAAAATATTAGACTGAGCCGATATTGTAGCTATTTTCCATCCGGCGTAACCGTCCAGAAAGCCACGTTTGATCAGGTACATGGAAACAAACCGTCCCAATGCACTCAGGTATGGCTTGAAGATTCCAGCTTTTTTTCCCCGGGCATTCATTTTACGGGCAGTAAGTAGAGAATATTTATCTGCACGTGCCCGGTGATCCGTATAGTCATAATAGGAGTAATGATATAAATCTCCTGAAAGAAGTTTCTCCTGGAAAGGCGCAGAGAATTCCAGTTCTTCGTGCACGTATTGACCAACCCATTTGGTTTGATCTTTTGGAAAAATACGGACTTTATAATCCGGGTACCAACCCGAATGATGAATCCATGTACCACAATAGTTAGTCTTTCTGTTGATGGTATAAATTCCCGAAAAGCCCTGTGTTTTCTCATGTAGAATAGCCGCTTTCAATTCTCCACTGACTGCCTCATCTGCATCAATAGAGAAGATATAAGAGAAAGCAGCAAGTGAGTTGGCAAAATTCTTAGAAGAACTATACCCTTCCCATGGGCGTTCCTCAAACCGGACAAAATCGTACTCTGAACAAATTGCTTTTGTCGTGTCGGTTGAAAGTGAATCCAGAACAATAACTTCATCAGCAACACCGATCAGTGAGTCAATGCAGCGACGGATGTTGCGTTCTTCGTTCAGGGTAATAATAACCGCAGACAATTTATCCATGTGGTAAAGATAGCGCAAAATGGGATAAAGTTGTTGAGAGGCAAGTTGCATTTTTTGTGTAGATTACTATAGAATTCCGCTATTTTTGTAATTCAGGTGAGTAATAAAAAGACAGAACATATTGATTTAATCTTACGAACCCTTCCGGAAAACCCGGGAGTGTATCAGTATTTTGATGAGAGTGGTAAGATTATTTATGTCGGCAAGGCGAAAAATCTAAAAAAACGGGTTAACTCTTATTTTAACAAGCAGGATTTAGACGGGAAAACGCGGATGTTGGTTCGCAAAATACGGGATATTCAATATATCGTGGTAGCTACCGAAATGGATGCCTTACTGTTGGAAAACAACCTGATAAAAAAGTATCAGCCACGGTATAATATCCAGTTGAAGGACGATAAAACGTATCCCTGGATATGCGTTAAAAATGAAGCATTCCCGCGGATATTTTCTACCAGAAGAGTCGTGAAAGATGGTTCCCGGTATTACGGACCTTATCCTTCCGGGAGAATGATGCATGCTCTGTTAGATCTGATCAGAAGATTATATCCCTTACGAACGTGCGGGTTAGATTTATCGCAAAATGCTATTGAGAAGAGAAATTATAAGGTTTGTCTGGAGTACCACATTGGTAATTGCAAAGGTCCTTGCGAGGCCAAACAATCCCTTCAGGAGTACAATAAGTACATTGAAGACATTCACGATATTCTCAAAGGAAATATTTCTTCAGTGATTCGGAAAATAAAAGTCCTGATGCAGGAAGAAGCGGAAGCTTATCGGTTTGAAGAGGCGCAATTGCTGAAAGAAAAATGCGATTTACTGGAGAATTATAAGAGTAAAAGTACGATTGTAAGTCCTACCGTTTCGGAAGTTGACGTATTTACGGTATTGGATGACGGAGATTCTTTTTTTGTTAATTATCTGGTGATAAAATCCGGGGCAATTATTCACGCTTTCACCAGTGAAATTAAGAAGAAGTTAAATGAAACGGCAGCAGAAGTAGTTGGTTTTGCTTTGCCGGAGCTACGGGAGCGTTTTCAGAGTCCTTCCAAAGAAGTGCTGGTCGAAGAATTGCCGGATATAAAACTTGAAGGGATTCGTTTTTTTGTTCCGCAACGGGGAGATAAAAAGGAACTGCTGGATTTGTCCTTACGGAATACAAGGGCCTACCGGATGGATAAGCTAAAGAGACAAAAGATAAAAGATCCTGAGGCGCATAAAAACCGGATTTTAACCCAAATACAGAAAGATTTTCGTTTGAAAGAACTTCCGGTTCATATTGAATGTTTTGATAACTCCAACTTTCAGGGAACAAATGCGGTGTCTGCCTGCGTGGTTTTCAGGGATGGTAAACCTAGCACGAAGGATTACCGGCATTTTACCATTCAAACGGTGGAAGGTCCGGATGATTTTGCTTCGATGGAAGAAGCAGTTTACCGACGTTACCGACGTTTAAAGGAGGAAGATAAGTCTTTTCCACAACTGGTGGTGATTGACGGGGGGAAAGGTCAGTTGGGATCGGCTTTGAAAGCACTGGAGCGTTTGAATTTGCGGGGTAAAATTCCGGTTGTAGGCATCGCCAAACGATTGGAGGAAATATTCTTTCCCGGAGATAGTCTTCCTTTGTATCTGGATAAACGTTCGGAGAGTCTGAAAGTGATTCAGCACATGCGTAACGAAGCCCACCGATTTGGAATTACACATCACCGGAATAAGAGAAGCAAAAACTCACTGGTATCTGAACTTTCGGAGATAAAAGGCATCGGTCCGAAAACGTATGAAGAGTTGATGACACATTTTAAATCGGTTAAAAGAATAAAAGAAGCCTCTCTGGATTCATTAATTTCTGTAATAGGACAGGCAAAGGCAAAGATTGTCCATGCGTATTTCAGTGGTATGTAATCTCTTTTAATTCAGGACAGAAATAAGTACGGCTGTACTTCGTTTAGACTTTGATGAAACGATCGAAAATTCTTATATATCTGCTAATATCTGTTCTTGTCAATTACTTGTTGGTGGCTGATGTACTCTTTTTTACCTACACGATAACTGGAGTATGGACATCCCGCATTATTTGGGGGGTCTGGTTTATTGTTTCGTTGTACTTAGCTGTGAAGAACTGGAAATGGCATAGTGTAAGATTTTTTACGGTAACAACTCTAGTTCTTCCTCTTTTTGTCGCACCATTTTTGGGTATTTTGGGTGCTCATCTTTTTCTTCGATTGATGAATGTGGACTTCGAGCAACGTTTGAAAGGTGACTCGTACCATATATATTTATACACGAGCGCGCTTTCGGGGAAATTTTTTGTTCTGTTTGAGGATTCTTTTTTGGTGAAAAAGAATATTTCGTCGAGTTCTTTTATGCTGGATTCCGGGAATTCTAACTTTAAAATGGACACGGCCCGGATACTAGAAGAAAATGATCAGGAAGTCATTGTTGAGATTATATCGGATGCAGAAAAAATAAGGATCACTTTTGAACGCAAGTGAAAGATGTTAAACCGAGCTTAGTTCTCATGAATCAGCTGCACTACTTTTTCCATTTCCAGGTCTTTGTTGGTTAGGATATCGTTCAGCTTAGGGGTAATGACATAGTCCGGAAAGATTCCTTCGTTTTTTGAAAATCCGCTCACATCCGTTTGATAAATTTCGGTAGCCACGGAGACCTGAATCCCGGTGTTGTTCAATAAAAATGAAGTAGGATTGGCGTTACAGCTAAAGGTCGCTCCTGTTTCCTGACCAATAAAAACAGCATTCAGATGCGCTTTTACTAACGAAAGGAAGTGCCCTGTTGATGAAAAACAGCCCCCGTTGATTAACAGGTATAGGTTACCTTTGAATCGGTTCTGTTTTACAGGGATAAGTTGCTCCAAATCCTTATACCATTTTGTTGAACCTTTTCTGAAATAACGAAAGGGTTGTTCCATAAGATATTGGAGTAAATAGGAGGTACAATACGGATCCCCTCCGTAGTTATTTCTCAGATCAATTACCAGATTGTCCGGTTGGGAAAGTTCAAGTTCTTTAAAACAACTGTCAATGAATGATTGAAAAAGAGGGAGATTGTCGTTGTAATAATTGAAACTTTTGATAGTTAATTTTCCCAGCGAATGATCGGCATCCATTTGAAAACAGAGGTTATCCGGACACGGGGGTAAGTCATTGTCTTTTGAAGGAGATTGATCCGAGGGTTTTAGTTCGATTGATTTTAGACCGGTATCGATACGAATTTCGATGGTATAGGTTTCCGGAAAGCCAAGTTGAAAGGCACAATGGGATCTGAAGTTCATATTCGTTTGCAGTTCCCGGAGACTGGAAATATATCCGTCAGAGTTAATCACTGCGTTTAGTTCTCTTTTCAGCGTTTTTACGTCAATACCATTGATTGATATGACTTCCATTCCCTGATCCAGTACATCTGCATTGTTCAGGGGATCAGTAATGTAGAGTTGATCCTCTACATACATGACTTCCAGAGGAAAAAAGAGAGACGGGTATAATTCCAGTACATTTACAACAGATGTTGAGGTATGCCCACACCCGACAAGGGCTAGTACAGATTTGCAAAGCCATACAAATTCACTCATTGTGGTTGCATCCGAAATGGATTCCTTTTCTCGCCCGACAAAAAGATCAAACTCTTCCGGGGTTATAAAGGCATAAGGTTGAGGATGATTGTGCTTAACTGCCTTTACCAGTTGTTCTAAATCGGCTATGTACTCCGATTTGGCTATGACTTCATGTACGGTATATTTTTTGGGAATAGTATCCTGTGCACACGCCGTTTGAATGTACACTGCCAGTATAAACAGGATAAAGAGCTTCTTTCTCATTTATTTACAACCTTTTTGTATGAGTTCCCAGTTAATTTTTGGCGATTTGGGATGAGTTTTCAGCAACGACTTATTTATTTCTGCTTCCAGTTGAGCAGGGGAGAAGCCATAGATGTTTTGCATACTTGAAAATCCACTTTTCCACAGTGTTTCAAACTTAGGCAACCCATAATTTGAAATCAAATATTCGACAACATAAGCCGATTGGTGATAACTAATCATTTCTTCTGTTTGATAAAACTGATAGGCCAGAGATTCCAACGGAACCAACTTATTTTCTTCTAAGAAGTACCGGTATAATTCAGCAACGGTATATCCTGAGCAATTGTTTTCTGAATAAGTAGCTAATCCCTCGTTTAACCAGTTATTACCTTCTGCAGGCCGACCCCAGGCTGTCATCGAAACAATATGCATTGTTTCATGTTGGATTGGAGGATTGGTAACACTACTTTCTTCGTCACTGTTCTCGTTGGTTACTTTCATGTGTATAGTTCTCGCGTCAATGTTGGCCAGTGCATTGACATAATAACCAGCCTGTAAAAGCATTTCTTTTTTGGAGGTGACAAAATGAATCCGGGTAAATTCCGTAAAGCTTGTATCGTTAATTAAACGGCAGTTTTCCTGAATGGCAAGTAAACATTTTTCAACAAGTGCATCCCTGTTTTCATAGGCATATCCTTTAGCAGGAAATGTGAAATGGAGGTTGTCTATTTGTTTTGTAACAACTGTTTTTGCTTCCCAGTCAGCTGTTTGATTGAATTTCGTCGTGTCGATACGTGCATTCTTGTTGATTACATACGGATTATTGCCAATATACATTCCATTTTTAAAATTTCCTTCGAATTGATTCATGCCGTCCCGGTACTTTCCTAAACCATCAAATCTTCCATTTTTCATTTCTCCGTCGTACCACATTATTTCTTCTCCCTCGTTAAAAACAGTAAGAACACCTTTCCCTTCTGGTATGCGATTTAAACAATCTCCTGTCCAGGTAAAGGTACAGGTTTCGCAAGTCCAGGGAAGTAGAAATTGACAACCTGTTTCAGGTTCTGATAAGTGAGATTGCGCCGGGTAAATTCCGGGTAGTAAGCAGAATAATAGGACGAACATGTTTTTGTACATGGGTTTTTCATTTTTTGATTCTCTGCGAAGTTAGGTCTCGTGAAAATACCGGACAATCACATTTGTTAAGAAATGAGGTTGTTTTTTATCCGGCTTAAACTTTGTTCTGCTACGCCTAAATAAGACGCAATATGTCGCTGAGGAACTTTCTGAAAAAGTTCGGGATTCTTGTTGAGCAAATTCTTATAACGTTCTTCTAAATTGAGAACTTGCATATCGGACAACTTTTCAACAGTTTGCAGGAATGCTTCTTCCGCAATAATCCTTCCCAGTTTTTCAAACGCATGTTGTGTGCTGAAAAGATGTAAAAGATCCTTCTTATTGAATGCATAGTAGTCAACATCGGTTAGGGTCTCAATAAAAAGATCACTTGCTCTCTCGGTTAAATAACTTTTATAATCGGTTGCAAACCATTTCGGAAAATAAAAATGATGCGTGTATTCTTTTCCGTCGATAACCTTATAACCGCGCAAGAGTCCCTTTTCCAGAAACAGGTACTTGAGATTCGGTTTTGACGGACGGAATAGTAGCTGACCTTTCGGAACATGATGTCTCGTTGCTACACTGAGTAAAAGCTCATATTGATGATCGGAGATATCGATATGTGATAAAATAATATCTTTCATGCTTATTTACAATAAAATGCCTTCTGATAGTAGAGAAACGAGTTTACAGCTACTTTCTTGTTTACCGTGGGGTTAATTTACTGCTCTGTCATTCCTTTTAGTGTCTCATTTCGCAATAGATAGGGTATTGAAAAGCGACTGTTAGTAGTTCCGATTCATCGTATGAAGTAATTACAATTTCCGGTAGCAAGCTGATGAAGAACAGGACTGTTTAATTAAATATAACGGATAGAAACAACAGTAGTCAAACGGAATTCTGAGGGAGATTTAATAAGGATTTTAAGAGTTGAATTTGCTCTTCGAGTACATGGATCGTTTTTTCGTATTGCGCTATCAATTTTGAAGAATCAGGTGTATTTTGTCTATCAGAGAAGATACTTTGGGAATCGAATACTAATATCTTTATTGGGCTTACTTGTAGGATCTGACCTATTTCATTGAGTCGTTTTATACTCAACTGTGTTTCTCCGGCTTCAATTTTAGAATAGGCGCGTGTCGAGATTCCAAGAGCATCTGCCATAAACTCCTGAGACCAGTTTTTTAGTTCTCGAAGCCGCTTGATATTAATATGTGGTTCCTTTATTACTTGCATTTCCGTCAGAAGTTTTCATCTGCGCAAATGTACTTGCTCAAAAGCTTCTCAACTTGGTACTTTTTATTCGAAATATTGGCGTTTTTCAGTCATGTCTGAAAACAAGGTTTTGTTTTTGAGTGGAGTACAAAAGGAGTGGCATTTTCCCTTTGGATAGGAGGAGTAACTAATTTTTAGATACAAATCTTCTTATTTTATATCACAAATCCCCGTTCTAGTTACATGTGAAGGAGGGTGACCAAATCTTTTCTTGAACACTTTACTGAAGTACACCGCATCTTCAAATCCTACTTCCCATCCGGCTTCAGTTACGTTCAATCCTTCCTTCAATAATTCAATGGCTTTCTGCAAGCGAACATTTCGGATATATTCTGCGGGAGTGGTTCCCGTAAGGCTTTTCATTTTTCGATTGAGTTTACTCGAAGAAAAGTAGAGTTGATCTGCCAATTCGGGAACACCAAACTGTGGATCTGATAAGTGGTGTTGAATGGTGTCATTTATTTGGGCTAGAAGTTCCCGGTCTTTTGATGACAACTCCGGTAATTCATCAGGTGTTGGGATAGCGGTGCCTTCAAATTTTTGACGGAGTAATTGCCTTGCGCGCACTATATTTTGTACCCGTAACTTTAGTTCTGCTAATGAAAATGGTTTGGTTAAATAGTCATCGGCACCTGTTTCCAGTCCGGCTATTTTATCATTTTGATCGGCTTTTGCGGTTAATAGCAAGATTGGAACGTGCGATGTAAATATGTTGTCCTTTAGAGTTTTGCATAAAATCAAACCACTTGTGTCAGGCATCATAACATCACTGATGATTAGGTCAGGAACCAATTCTTCTGCCAACTGAATTCCTTCTTTTCCATTTTTCGCTTCTGCAAAACGATATTCGGCCCCTAAATTCGTAATGATAAAGCGTCGTAGTTCGGTTTGATCTTCAACTACCAATACAAGGGGTAACTCTTTATTCTGAGAAGAAGTATATGTTTGGTTTTCTACTGATTGTACAAACATTGTATTCGTATCTTGCGGAACGACTTGTTCTTCCATACGTGCATTTTTCAACTGAACATAAAAGGTACTTCCCCCCTGTTCAATTGAGGACTCAACAGACACCTTCCCTCCGTGCAGTAGGGCTAATTCTTTAACCAGTGCTAATCCAATCCCGGAACCTTCGTACGTTCTGTTTGATGGCTCATCAATCTGAAAGAAACGATCAAAAATATAGGGGAGATATTCAGCGGCAATTCCTGTACCTGAATCCGTTACTTTCAATAAAAAGAACTCTTCTTTTGTGGCGACATCTACAGTAATTGTTCCTCCATCAGGTGTGAACTTAAAAGCATTTGATAGCAGATTAGAAACAATAATTGAAAGTGCCTCTTGTGAAAAAACAAAAGGATCTTGTTGTTTCGTTTCCTGCTGAAATTTGAGCTGGATATTCTTCTGCTCTGCCAGTGAGAAAAATGCTTCTACCAGTGCTTTTGTCTCTTCTACTATAAACCCGGTTTTATAATTCAAGGTATAGGAAGTACTTTCCATTTTTGATAATTCCAGTAGCTGATTGATGAGCTGTAGTAAATGTTTACTACTACTTTTTATCTCTTGAAAATGCATTTGATCTTCGTCACTTCTATTTTCTTCTAAGACTTCCAGATGTCCGTTAATGAGTGTTAAAGGTGTTCTGAATTCATGTGAAATATTAGCCAATAAACGTACTTTAAACTGTTCGGTTTCTACTATCCGCTCTACTTCTCTTTTAGATAGTGCTATATTCTCTTTTTCAATTTTTATTTTTTTATTTCTCAATCGAAACAAGAAAAATACAACGATTAGTATCAGGAGGGTTACAACTAATCCAAGCATAGCAACATTGCGCTGGATCTGTTTCGTTTTTAACTCTGCTTTTGCTACTGCTTCTTTCTTTTCAAATTCATAACGAATAGCCAACTTCTCTGTATCACCTTTTGTCTCTTTTGTTGCTTCACGATATTCAACAAGTTTCTTGTAATGTTCAAAAGCAGACTTATAATCTCCTTTTATGCTGTCTGCTTTGACTAGATAGGTGTAAACAAAAGGTAAACTCCGTTTTTCATCATTTGCTACAAAATAATCGAAGGTTTTGTTCAGTAGTTCTTCTCCCTCTTTTATTCTCCCTGTTTCGATATAGATCGCGCCAACTAGTTTTTGAGCATGTATAAGTTTTCTATAGGTGTCTATTTTTTTTGAAATTTCAATTTGCTTGTTTAGTGCCTCAAGTGCCAGATCGTATTTTTTTTTCTCGAAATGATTGGCGCCAAGTTGTCCATAAACACCGTTTAGACCTATCGTATCATTGTATTCTTCGAAAATGCGATTGGCTTTTTCCAAAATCTCGTTGGATTTTGCGATGTCTTTCTTTTCAAAATAGAGTCCGGCTAATAATAAATAAGAATCACCTTCTTCTAATTTTTTACCTAACTTTTTATTAAGTGCTAAAACCCGGTTAAAATACGCTAATGCTTTGTCAAAATCCTTTATGCTACGGTAAAGATTCCCTAACTGTCCGCAAATCCAGATGATCCCTTCCTGATTATTACTTTCAATATATTTTTCAAGTGATAAGTTAAAATGACGCAATGCGACAACTCTATTGCCTTGCCAATAATTTAAAAGACCTGCATTTCCGGCAGTCCAGGCTATTTTTGATGTTTTATCTAACTTTTTATAAAGAGCTAAGGCTTTTGTGAAATGTTGAGTGGCATCACTGTACTTTGCTTCTTGCGAATAGAGGTTGGCTAAAAAGCTATGCAGATTAGCTTGCAATACTAGATCATCTGTTTTTTCGCTTAGTGTAATTCCTTTTTGAAGGTATTCTTTCGATTTTTCTTTTTCTCCTTTTCCGGAATAATAATCTCCCAGTTGAAAATACAGAAAAGCTTCATCACTATAATTGGTGTTGATCTTTAGGTTTTTGAGACCTTTTTCACTGTAGTAAAAAAGCTTTTTGTCTGCTCCGCAATCTCTATACGCAGCAGCCAGTGAAACGTAGGCACTTGTTAACCCTTTTGTGTAGAGGCTTTTTTGTGCTAATTTTTCAGCTTTATGAGCATGTAGCACTGCCATTTTACAGGCTCCTTCCTGCATTTCAAAGCGACTCAGTTCATTTAGTAAGTCCACTTTTTTCTGCTCACTTTTTGTTTTGGAAAGAGCCTTTTTCAACAGACTGATTTTTTCTTGTATCTCTTGATTCTGGGCATTAACAACCGTCACAGATACAAAAAATGTCAGGAGAAAAATAAGTAAACGTCTGCTATTCATGGTTTACATAAAATCTGCGCCCTTTCCTTATAAATTGGGGGTAGGACGATCAAATAAAGCAAGCGCCGAATATAACTCTTTTGCGAATATGGAGCAGTTTAAATACAAAAATCCCGACAAAATAATTTACCGGGATTTTTAAGTGTTACTTATAGTTATGTTGTAAAAGAATCTTTAATCAGCTTTTAAAAAAACGGCACAATTTGATGGAGTTTCAGATCCTCCTGTTAGCCCTGAAATCATTTCATCACATTTCTCTTGTGCAACTTCCTGACTAGAAGCATTTGTAATTACACCCATGTCCATTCCTCCACAATTACAGTCGTAGTTATCCAGTTTGTTACATGATGATAATGCAATAACGGTAAGTCCGACGAATAAAACTCTTTTCATAATGATATTGTTTGTATAATAATGTTCTGCAAAGGAACATCTTATCAAAGTGGAAGCCTTACATCAATAGTTCCGAAATAAGAACTTTTAGTTCATACTATTGAAGGTTTCCTAATGTAGGATAGATTGGTTTTCTTATATAACCTCCTTGTGATCCGCCATGTCGTGTTAATGAAGGCAAAACTTGGTAGGGATATGGTTAATATGGAGGGAGTAGTAATTTTAGAAAACGAGTTGTATACAACTAACAAATATCAGTTACTTTGAGTTGTAGGTTGGGTAGGGTGATTTCATCACCGATTTGTTTATTCAGGAGTTGTGTTCCCAATGGAGATTGAAGAGAAATGCAAAAGACAGGAATTTCATTATACACTACTTTACCCAATGCCAGCCCGAGGAAGTACCACCCGTTTGTCAGCCGGATAAGTGATCCGACCCCGATGGCATCTGTTGATTGTGATTCAGAGGTTTCAAATTGTTGAATCCAGTGCAGTTGTTTGTGGTACTCCTGTAGTTGGTGTCCGAGTTTTTCCATTTCCAGTTGTGCCATAGCTCTGGAAGTTTCGTGTTTATCACCGGCTGTACTTTTCGTATCCGCACTCAAATCGTGACGAAGTTGTGTTATTTCATTCTGCAAACGTTGCGATTTTTCTTGCAGGATGGTTTTTAAAACAGCTGTGAATTCTTGTCTTTGCATGATAAGGTATAAAAAGGCAAAGATACACTATTCGCTAATTCCATGTCCATTCGATAAAGTCATTCATGATTTCTTTCCAACGTCCATTTTGATAATCAATTTCTCCATTTTCTAAAACCGGGAAAAAATTGTGTTCAAGTTGGCTGTAACGATGTGTGGTGAGATTCTGTTTTTCCTTTTCCGTGAAAAGTATGGGGAGTAAATCACATAAATCCGCAATAATGTCATGTGAACCATAAGCTATATAAATGGGGATGTCTAGAGATAATAAATCAAACATAGTACTCTTTGAAAAGGAGTTCCATGAAACGAGATTAGGGTGTTGAATAAGTGTGTCAGGATGTTGTATTTCCTCCATAAAGGAATACGTGTTTTGAGTAATAGAGTCAGCTTGTTCCCATGTGATTTTGCCTGACTCAGCATCCTTTCTTGCCTGTCGGATAGAGGTATCAATTCTTCCAAGTGGGTTATACCCAAAAAGTCCTAGTCTAGTTACTTTGCGATTTGATTTGGCAATTCCGACAGCTATACGAGCTCCCTGTGAGTGTCCCATAACTATCAGTTTAGTTTTATCGATCCATTTTTGGCGATTTAAGAATCGGATGACTCTGTTTGCTCTATATACATGATTCTCCATAAAATCAGCGTTGAGATATTTTTTAGAATAGCTGTGTTGTCTGGTGGAGTCGGTGATGTAAGCATAGTTTTGGTTGATCTGTTTAATGTTTGCGATTAGCGGTGTATGAGGTTGGGATATGACAACTACATAGTACTGCTCTTTCATTTTTTCTATGTCAAAATTACTCAGTGCTATTTCTACGATTTTATTATTTCCTACATTAACAAATAACGGAACAGGTTGAGACCCCTGACAAAAAAGAAGGATCGGTTTGTGATGCTGAAAACTTGTATCGGCAATAATAAATTCAATGGTGTCTTTTTTATCTGCTATCTGAAAAGATGTGTAGCCGGTATTTCCTATATTTTTTTGTGCCGCTATCAAACCGGACATCAGGAGAAAGCTGTAGAAAAGAAAAAAGCGCATATCCATTTCAAAAGTAATTATGTTTCTACCTACCCAGTTTGATTCTCATACTCAATTTAATGGCCATATTGTCCCATTCATCCGTAAACATATAATCTCCTAATCGGTAAAAATACCCGATTCCCAAACGAAGGAAGTTGATCTTCAACAGATCATCCAAAACAAATCCGGTTTCATAATATCCTTTTTCCATGGTCTTTACGGTTACGAGCGTATGTCTTCCAGAGTTAGAAAGCGTTCCCCATCCTGCACTGAAACGCAACGACAAAACGGGAGCAAAATTTCCTTTTTTAGAACGAAATGGATTGAATGTCAGATTGAAGTGACCTGTGAATAATTGATCGTTAATAAACTCGGAAGGACGAACAGTTTCAAAACTATTGGGAGCTGTAATTCCCCAACGGTCAAAAATTCCCGGTGTTTGTAAAAGTAATGGAAGTGGAACATCACCCCATACCTGATTCCATTCTCCGCGTAAGCCAATGGAGCCTAATCGCATGATTTTAAACGTCTGATCTACGCGAACCTGTGAGCGTAAATAGTCGTATTCGCCCATCCAGATTCCGTTCCATCCTTTTACCATAGTAGCGCTGATGACCGGGAATTTAGCAGGTTTCAGATAAACACGGTCCGAACCCATTTGAATATAGTCATCCTTGATTTTCCAGTTTACTGACAATCCGGTTTCAAAAAGACGGAAAAACTGACCATCTGATAGGGAGTTCGGATCAGCAAAGTTGTAATCGTAACCGGCCCAAACCCGTTTATTGTGGTTAAACGCTTTGACAAAAAAACTTTTGAAAAGGTATCCTTCTACTTCAAACCCCAGGTTTTGGGTATAGTCCATACGGTTGATATACAGTTGGCGATAGAACTGTCCCGGATCAAGGATACCTGTGGGAGAGGGGAGTTCATATTCTCCGGTTGTTTCCACATCGTCGTAATACAGTACTCTCAGGTTCACATTATGAGACCGTTTCAACCGAAACGTAAGATCACCTCCGTATTTAAAGCGATTATCACGGAAACCGTACGCAAAATAACCTCCAACAGACATCCATTTTGCCATACGGTCATTCGTTCGTCCGCCAATACCAAGCCGGAAACCTTCAAAATTATTAAAATCAAGAATACTGAGTAAATCCAGATCGAACCAACCAATACTGATATATCCCTTTGCCAGGGTAGTTAGATTGTTCAGTCTGCGATCCAGTTGAACTTCATCCGAAATGCTATCATTAAAACGATACGTTTCCAGTTCGCGTGCATTGGTTGTTTCTCCTTTCAAGCTGTCCCAGTATGCGTTACTGCGTTCCATCGCTGCTTCTGTTACCTCGATCGGTGCGCCACCTGTTTTTACAGTTTTCCGGTCTACATCCAACTGAATATTTCTATAGAAACTGGTATTCCAGATGAAGAAATTGGAATTTCCCACAAGTGAACCCAGCGGTATAATTGTTCGGACTTCTTTTGGAAACCAATGTCCTGAAGAAAGCTGTTCGTAGGCAATTAGTATGGTAGTACCTGTTGATGAATCCTCCTTGTTTTCGGAAGAAGAGGATTCCTGCTCTACACTCAGCGACAGAGCGGGATCAAGTTCATAAATAGCATTGGTAATAGCCCAGTTTTCAGAGTGAATAAACACTTTTCCTTTTACTCCTTTGAAATTACTGCCGGGTTTGGGAGCAAAGTCAATGATAAAAACTGAATCTTTTTCCGTATACAGCGTATCCCGAAGCTCGTAATAATAGCCTTTCATCCCGGCAGAAGTTATGGGGTTCAGGTATTCCGTGGCAAACAGACTGATCGGATTATCGTAGGCAGAAAAAGGCTGGATTTGCGCAGCAAGTGTGGCAATCAATGGATTTTTTAGCCCGGAAGTACGCGTTGCTGTAATCGTTTCTTTTCGGTTGTTTAAAGGTTTGTATTCAACATGGCTGTAATTCTCGATAAGAAAAGCTTGTTGTTTTTTGAAGAATAGAGCCGTTTTGATGTCCGAAGAATCTTTGAGAGATGAAATTTGCTCTTCAGAAAGGGAGTCGACATCTGCGTTAAATACATTATAGGTATCATGTGTGTAGCTCATGTAACGTTGAATGTTATTGATCTTTTGATTCTCTACAGCATTTCGTATGATTCGTAATGCTGGATTCAGACCGGGACGTACTTCAACTGTAATTAATTCATTGGAAACAGGGTTCAGGTAGTAGTGCCGGGCTGAGTAATTGGTGATCTTCTTACGTTGATAGCCTACGAAAGAGAGTACGACTGAGTCGGCGGGAACTGAAAGTCGCAAGCGGAAATTTCCTTCCACATTGGTTGCTGTTCCGTCCATTACTTTTCCGTCGTTGTAGGCAATTACATTGACAAATGGAATGGGCTTTTTGGTTTCACTGTCAACGACAAGTGCTGCAATTTCTTGTGCCTGTATGTGTATAGAAGTGAATAAGCAGATAGCAATACATAGTAGTTGTCTCATGTGACAAAAATATAATAATTTTATATCTGTAAATAGAGGATAGTATGAACGGTTCATAAACTCCAAAAATGGATTGAAAGAATATAGATAATCGATTTTTTTTATCTTTTTGTTCTGTCAAAGTAGAAAGGTAATTCCCTGAAAAAGTACTGTTTTAAAAAAAATAGTACATTAGAGAGAAAAAATGAAACGGAGTTTAATTGGAATAGCTTTTTTGGGATTAGCTTTTGTGTCTTGTAAAAAAGATTACACATGTATTTGCACACAGATATATACGGAGCCTGCATATGAAGACAATAACGGAGAATATCATGCGGAGTATGTCTATTATAGTACAATATCTAATACGATTAAATCAAAGCCAAAAGAAGCAGAGTCGGATTGTAATAAGGGCGAATCGATAAATTCTACACCGTCTTTTAAGCAAGGTCAGGGGCCTTACACTACCGTTGTTACTTGCGAGATTCCGTAAGTGGAATCTAACTAACGGTATGTGTTTGTATATTACTTATTCTCGGGAAAAAGTAATCAGGCAAATTCTGAAAGTTCAAGCCAGCGATCTGTTTTATACTCGATATCCTGCATGACCTGAGTGAGTTCGATACTGACCTGATTCAATTCATCTCCTGAAAGATCGGGGTTGGAAAGTTTTTCGGTAAGTATCTTTTTTCGCTCCTCCAGTTTTTCGAGTTCTTCCTCCATGGATTCAAACTCGATTTTTTCTTTGTAGGATAACTTTCTCTTTTCTTTTACTTCTTTAGATTTCTCTGTTTTCTCAACAATTTGTGCTTTTTCTTCTTTGCGTCTGTTTAGTTCATCTTCCTGCAAATTTTGTCGGTAAATCGTGTAGTTACCGAGAATATCTTTGATTTCTCCGTCACCTTTAAAATAGAAAATATGATCGACCATTTTGTCCATAAAGTAACGGTCGTGAGAAACCACAATAAGACATCCCGGGAAGGAACGTAAATAATCTTCAAGAACGCTGAGTGTGAAAATATCCAGATCATTGGTAGGCTCATCCAGAATCAGGAAATTAGGATTTGCCATCAGAACGGTCATCAGTTTCAACCGTCTTTTTTCTCCTCCGCTCAATTTACTGACATAATTCCAGTGTACGCTGCGTGGGAAAAGAAATTTTTCGAGGAACTGGGCGGCACTGAGTTCTTTTCCTTTTTCAAGAGGAATAAACTCAGCAATGTCCTTAATAACTTCGATCAAGCGTTTGTCGTCCGGAATTTTAATTTGTTCCTGTCGGTAATATCCGAAAACAACGGTGTCACCAACGACAACCTTTCCTTTGGTAGGTTCCTCAATTCCGGTGAGCATATTCAGAAAGGTAGTCTTTCCGACTCCATTGGCTCCGACAATTCCTACCCGTTCGCCTTTTTTGAAGACGTATGAAAAGTCCTTCAACATTACTTTATCACCATAACTCTTTCCGAGTTTATGCAACTCAAGTATCTTGGAACCGATACGTTCCATTTTAATATTTAGCTCCAGCTCGTCTTTGTTGACTCTCTGAGAGGCAACTGATTTGGTTACTTCAAAAGCATCTAAACGGGCCTTTTGTTTTGTTCCTCTTGCTTTAGGCTGTCGACGTACCCAGTCCAGCTCTTTTCGCATAAGATTTTGCGCCTTATCAATTGTTGCTGCCAACTGTTCTTCACGCTCTGCCTTCTTTTCAAGGTAGTAGGAGAAATTTCCCTTGTATTTGTAGATCGTCTGATCCTCCAGTTCGAAGATTGTATCACAAACGACTTCCAGAAAGTAACGGTCGTGCGTAACCATAAGTAAAGTAGCCTTGCTTTGGGAGAGATAATTTTCCAACCATTCAATCATATCCAGATCAAGGTGGTTGGTAGGCTCATCCAATATAAGAAAATCAGGATCTGCCAGGAGTACCTTTGCTAAAGCCACTCTTTTTTTCTGTCCTCCCGAAAGTTCCCCGATGGGGTTATGGACTCCTGATAATTTAAGTACACTGATGAATTGTTGGATACGGCTTTCAATTTCCCATGCATGTAGGGAATTCAGTACTTCAGAAGTTTCTGTTATTTTTTTATCATCCTGCGTTTTTAGCGCATCATTATAGGCTTTCCATGCTTTTAGTTCAGGTAAGTCATGCGAGAGAATTTCCTCCTCGATGGTATGATTCGGGTTTAACTGGTCGCTTTGCTCCAGAAAGGCCACGCGGATATCATTCCGGAAAACAACACGTCCCGAATCGGTACTTTCCATACCGAGAATACAGCGTAGTAAAGTTGTTTTTCCGTTACCGTTACGGGCTACAATAGCCGCTTTTTGTCCCTGTTCAATACCGAACGTGAGGTCTTTAAAAAGAACCCTGTCTCCGTAAGATTTGGTGACTTCTTCAATGGATAGATAATTCATAGACTTAACGTAATCGGTCTAGTGACTTTAACAAATCCAAATCCTTTCGTACTCCTAAATTACCCAGGAAAATAAAAGGAATTGAGGCACAAAGCAGATAGAATCCAAGTCCTAAGGAACGCTTCGCTTCAATGGTGTCTGCGTACATAAATTGTGTAGCTGTTTCCTGTAAACTGGAAGGTATCATCATGATAAGCACAAACAAACCGGCTGTCACAAGTAAATTCAGGAAAAAGGCAATTCTTCCCAAACGAAGCTGTCGTTTTTGATTTTTATAAGAAAGTATCGCAATAAGCGTAAGTAAGGCAACAACGGAAAACAGAATGTAAACCGGAATCGTATTTTTCCAGTTCAGTTGCTGTTCTTCCATATTGAAAACAGCTCCGGTTTCAGTGATGTGTTTTTCAAATGCTTTTACTTCTTCTGCTGTCAGATCCAGTGTTGCGTTAGCATCAATACCGAAACTATTAACGGTCAGGTGTACATTTTCAGTATACCCTTCTGCGGACAGGTCAAAACTGACGATTTCCTGTCCCAGACTGATCCAGACCAGTAAGGCGATGGCGATAGCGTAATAAACTGTTTGAATACGTTGAATCATGGTAAAAGTATTTCTGCAAATATAGGGATATTCCCTCCGTATGTGTTGAATGAAAGAAAGGTTATTTGCTATTTCTTCAGAAGAAGTAAACTGGATTGTCCTGTGGCAAATTTATTGAATATTAGAATCGACGTAAGCGGTCGTTCCCATTGTATTCCCTGAAACCCTGTCATTGCGGGGTTTAGTAATTGCTGGGCAAGCCATGTGGCGGGTGCAGCAACTGTGGGAGAGTCACCGAAGAATTGTTTAAAATCAATCTGGGGAATATCTTCAAACGGAGCAATCAAATGGTTGACAGCTTTGTCGTTTTCAAGATCCCCATTACGTGGCGTAAGAATAAGGTCCGGTTCCTCCAGTTGTTTGATCTCTTTAAGAACGTTTTCCTGATCAATACCTACGAATGTTTTCAGGTAAGCTACCTCTACGGAGCATTCGGATTCGGGCTGCGTCGAAAGATGAAAAAAAGCAGAACCTTCACCGGGCACAAACCCTGTCCCCGGATTGCCAAGGGCTTCCTGTGGTGTGACCTGGTCTTTCCGAACCCAGTTCAACAGACCGAAGAGATTAAATGTGTATTCTGAAATTTCGTCAACCGCTCCGACAAGGATGTGGGAAGCCTGTCGATTGTCTAACAAGATCATTGCTTCGAGTAACGAATTTTCAAACGAATGTGCTTTTTGACTATTGGTTGAATTGTAACAATAATTTTTAGTCATAAGCCCCAATTGCGAACTGACCACATTGGTAGTAGACTGTGTGAAGTTCGTAGGAGTCATGGGACCTTCATCGTATTTATAGATTTGATCCAGAAATTTGAATGATTCTTCATTACTCCCATAAGCTGAACCGCTGATGATCGCGTCAAAATCAGTTTTACTATCCTCGATAACTTTTAGTCCGGTGGCTAAACCCATTCGCGATATTTTCCCCATTCGTCGAAGCAGGTTCATCGGAAAAAAGGGTTTGTAATCCGGTTCCGAGGCAAGAATATGATGTGTTGTCTGATTTGTAGAAGGCTCATAGGGAAATTTACCCTCAAAAGAAGATTGAGGTGAAATACACGAGCTATGATTGAGGTAATACTTCATTTGTTTCCGTATTTATTCTCTTCCGGCCTTTAGAATAAGTGAGGTACAGTTCCCCCCAAAACCAAAAGCATTGGACATTACCCGACGTAAAGGCACCTTTTTCGACGCTTCTAAAGGCAATATACTGATTTTATCATCATGAGTCAAGGTATAATTCCCTCCAATCGCTGTCTGATGGCGAAGCATCAACAAACTGAAAATGGTTTCGATTGAACCGGCAGCTCCTAATGTATGTCCTGTATACGCTTTCGTCGAAGCATAAAGAGGAACCTGTTTGTCAAATACTTTATGGATGGCCTGAAATTCAGTTTTATCGTTGTTTTCTGTTCCGGTCCCGTGGGCGTTAATGTACTGGATTTCTTCCGGAGAAATTCCCGCTGTACTGAGAGCCTTCTGCATTGCAGAGGTTGGACCGGTTGCTTCGGGGGAAGTAGAAGTCGCGTGGTAGCTGTCATTGGTATTGCCAAAACCCTCTACTTCAGCCAAAACAGGTTTTGAAGTAAGAGATTCTTCTCCTTCGAGAACTAAAAAACCTGCACCTTCGCCAAGGTTGATTCCGTCGCGGTTCCCTGAAAAGGGGGAGCAGCGCTGTTCGGATAATAACATCATGGAGTTAAATCCGTTAATGGTGTATTTAGAAAGAGCATCAGCTCCGCCTACCAATACTCGTTTTGCTCTTCCTGAACGAATCATCATGACACCTTGCATAATGGCATTCGCTGAAGAGGAACAGGCTGTGTTGATAGTGTTGTGATAAGGAATGTGTCCCAGGTATTCGCTTACCTCCATGGCTACGGAACCAATATCATATCGGTCGTATAACATGGAACCGTTATCAATTCCCTGAGCGTTTTCGTACAGTTTTTGTGTTTCACACATGGAAGAAACTGTACAGCCCATTATAATTCCGTCAATTTCAGAGGAAGAGATCCCAGCTTGCAGAAGTGCTTCACCAGCAGCAATAAACGCCAAAAGTGAAGTGCGTGCAAAATTAGCATCTGAGGGAAGTCCGGCTATTTGTTTAAGTTCTTCATTAGAATGAGCAACTTCACCGAATACGAAACGGTCTGTCAGTTTTGAATCAACATATTTCGCAGTACCGATTCCTGATTTTCCCTCTACTAAGGATTGCCAGTTCTCTTCTGGCGTGTCGCCAATTGCCGAGATGAGACCGACTCCAGTTATGAATACGCGGTGGCTCACAGAAAAAGATCAGGCTTTAAATTTGTCAGATTTTTCAAGAATGTAATCAGCCATTGCTTCAACAGTAGCTAATATTTGTCTACCTTCTTTAGGATCAGTTATTTTTACACCGTATTCTCTCTCCATCAATACAATAAGTTCGAAAGAGTCTATAGAGTCCAAGCCTATTTCTTCACCGAAAAGCTGAGCGTCGTCCGCAATGTCTGCCGGTGTCATATCCATTAAGTTTAATTGCTCGATGATCTGAGCTTTAAGATTTTGTATTAACTCTGAACGATCCATTTATTTTGATTATGGGTTATAATATTCCTTGTTTTTTGAGTGATGCAAAGGTAACAGAAAAACAACATACCGAGAATATCACAAATAAAACGATATAAATGTATAAATCTGTTATCCCTGAATTACGAATGAATAATCCGTAATAGGATTCCAGTCCCCAGTTTAAAGGCGAAAGGATGCTTATTTTTTGTAAGATATCAGGCATGGCAAATGTCGGAACCCAGATGCCTCCAAGTGCGGCAAGTATCATGACGGAAATTGCCCCGAAAGAACCTGCTTGCTGATGAGTTCTTGATAGCGTCCCGACAAGCATTCCGTAAGAAGTTGCCGCAAGCGCAATCAGAAAAGTCATAATAAAGAAAAGAACATTGTTTTCGGGGAGTTCAATTTGCGGAAGCCCAATTACAGGAAACAAAAAGTAACCAATAATAAGAATAACCCCGAGTTGAACAAAACATACCATAATATATGTTAACACTTTTGCCGTTAAAATGTTCATGAAGGATACGGGAAGAGTGCGAAGGCGCATAAAACTTCCCTGATCTTTTTCATAAACGATGTTTCCGCCAAGGGCAATAACAATAAAGAACATGGCAAAGAGTGTCCATGCCGGAACGTTGTGCTGAGTGGAACTTGGAATTTTAGACTTACCTGAATTATCCTGTACTTTTTCAGTAAAATATACGGGAGGTTTATTTAGCATTTCTGCAACATCATCCGGCATTGATTCACCTGTGAGTTCAATAAACAGGGATTCCATCATTTGTTCGGTTTCAATTCGGGCAAGAATGGTTTCTAAACCGCTTCGTACTGCTGTACGGAAAGAGAGTTTCATAACCGGATCAAATACCAACTGAATGGAAGAAGAGTCGGATTTGTCTGTTTTTTCCATCTCGACCTCATTCAATGCTGCTATTATCTTTTCTCCGTTTCCGGAGCTCCTGTTGTGAATCCATTGTGAAAAACCCTTCGGAATATAAATCCCGACTTTGTAGGTTCCTTTCCGGATTTCCTGTTCAAGCTTAGGGAGATTAAGCTGGTCATTTTTCTCAAGGTTGAATTCACCCAGTTTCTCAACGTTACCAATCAGTTCTTTAGCAATATCTTTTTGATCCTGGTTGACAATAACTACCGGGATACGATTGTCCTGCATCAACTGAAAAGTACTATCCTGAACAAGCGTTATGATTACAACAAGTACAGCCGGCATAATAAACAAAATACCCAGTCCGGCCTTATCTCTCCTGAGCAGGATCATTTCTTTCCATATTCCGGTCAACAATTTTTTCATCAGTTTCGGATTGTTTTTCCGGTTAATTTTAAGAACACTTCTTCCAGATTTGCAACTTCATATTTTTGAATCAACTCATCCGGACTACCTGTTTCCAATAGTTTTCCTTGTTCAATTATTCGCACCTGATTACATAATTCCTGAGCTTCGGCTAGCAAATGTGAAGTGTATATGATTGTTGTTCCTTGTTCCCTGTTTAATTTTTTCAGGTAATCGATAATCGCAGCTCTTGATTGCACATCTACACCTACAGTAGGTTCGTCCAGAATCAGAACTTCAGGGTTATTCAGAATAGAAGCAGCCAAATTGATTCTGCGTTTCATTCCTCCTGAAAACGTTTTCAACTTTTTGTTTTTTACATTTTCAAGTCCCAGTACTTGCAGAAGCATATCAATTCGTTCCTGAAGCAATTTTCCCGGAATTCCCCACATTTTTCCGAAATACCACAAATTTTCCTGTGGTGTCATCTCAAAATACAGAGCGTATTCCTGTGGAACGACTCCCAGTGTATATTTGGTTTGTGGAGAGGAGTTGGGCTCTCCCATAACGAAGACTTTTCCTGAATCAGCACGGATAAGCCCGCAGATGATAGATATCAGGGTTGTTTTTCCGGCACCGTTCGGTCCTAAGATCCCGACGATGTCACCTTGTTGAATGGACAAACTTACGTCGTCGAGCGCGGGACGCTCTGATCCGGGGTATGATTTTGATATGTGCTCGGCTACTAAAGCTTCCATACCGGAATTAGAATTTCAGTTTGGCAGATTTTCGAAAGGCTTGTTTTTCTATTTCAGCGACTTCGAGTAAAATATCAGCTGCCTGGTCAAATGCTTCCTGTGTTGTTATTCTTCCCCGATAGATGGCTGCAGCCTGAGAAGCAAATTGTCTCCAAAGATCCCCGCTTTTTGTAAACTGTTCACTTAACCGGAGTAAATCTTCATTTGGAATATAACCGTATGCTTCTTCCAGAAACGCTGCGTGAAGATAGCGGAAACCACCACCGCCGGTACCTATTTCTTCCTGCATTCGCACGAGTTGGCCAAGATACAATCCTGCTTTTCGATCTCCCAGTTTTTCTTTGTATCCGCGCACCTTTTTTGAGATGTAACGAATTCCGTTGACCCCAATTATCGGCCCGGGAGCATTCATAAAAAAGGCTGAATGCTTAATCCCTTTTTTTATTCCTCCTCTTATTTTATCATCGCTGATATGCGGAATAGATTCCGGGTAATACATTTGTCCTTTGGGGGCGAAAGCACCTTTGGCAAAACGAACACGAGTCAGTTCTTCTTCCGTAATGGTGGTTGTGGTTTCCATTACAGGGTCAGAAATCAGATAGCTATTTCCTTCTTTTCCGAAAACAACAATATTGTGGGCATTAAAATGAAAACGATATTCAACCGGAAAGTAGGGAAGGTGAAATACTCCGACCTGTAAACCTACCGGTTTTCCCTGTTCCAGCATTTCATCCAGTTTCTTCTGTGCTTTTTCCGGGGAATTGAATGTAAGGCGCTTGTATTTTATTCCAAAGTAAGACGCGTTGCGCTTAAAAATGGTTCCGGGCATTGGACGAAAGGTAGTTCCCGGCGCATTATTAACCTTAATGAAGGGGAGGTGCATAAAGAATATACCACCACCTATTCCGAATACCATAGGCTCAGAAAGATTCAGTCCATAAAACTGGAACAAATTAGAGGTGACCCCGTTTTCACAATGGGCTGCCTGATGGTGTTCGAAATTTGTCTTCATGCCTTGTTAAATTGGGTCAAATCCTCTGCTGTAATGTCGAGTGCCTGTGCGTATTTTTGTATCGTTTTACTGTCTAATTTACGAAAAACCTCGGGTTTATTAAGATGGCGTTTTACTTTGAAATGCCAGATGCCTGCGTACTTGGAAAGGAGTTTGGAGTCCATTAGCCGCAGTTCCATAAAATAAGCCAACGGTGTTTTATGTCCCTTCCGGATTTCTTCCAGCGTTTCTTCTATACGGAGTTTAATTTCTTCCCAGGCCTGTTCAAGTGCTACTGTTTTTACTTCCCAGCCGGTAGAAAGCCCGGTGGTGTATTTTCCGTCTTGGTCTTTTGCGTAGCATAATTCGCGAAAGTGATTGACAAGCGCACTGTAGTCCTGAGGGATTTCATCTTTTTTCATAGCTAAACAACGGTTAGCAGAACAAATGCATACGTGAAACGGGAACTTTCAGGAACAGCCACTAAAATGCGTTCTCCTTTTTTCAACATATTCTTATTCAGTAACTCTTCAAGCATTAGAAAAGCACTGGCTGCTCCGACATTTCCAACCTTTGTCAAATTGGTAAACCATCTCTCTTGCGGAATGGGTAAATTATATTTGATCAGTGCTTCCTGAATCGGTTTTCTGAAAAACTCGGAAGACATATGAGGTAAGAACCAGTCAATGTCATCTGCTCCGATTGCATATCTTTCACAAATCTCAGTTAGTTTTTCAAAGCCTTGTGCAACGATATTCGGACGCAAAAGTTTTACATCCTGTTTTACAGAGAAAATACTTTTTTCGATTAATTCCTGATTGGAGAATTCAAGATATCCTTTAAAATCTCCATTCTCATCTTTATCTCCTCCCATATACATACAGGTGTCATACTTTTGGGCGTAAGAACACATGTCTATAGAGTCAATACGAAGGGATAAACCTTCTTCGTTCGGATGGTCTTCAACAAGTACTGCTGCAGAGCCGTCAGAAAGCATCCAACGAAGAAAATCCTTTTCGAAAGCGATATAAGGGTTGTCTTCTAACTCTTTTAGTTTTTGAACTTCTTCAACGAAGTTAGAAGCCTGCATTTTTCTGGCAAATGATTCAGAACCTGTAACAACTGCTTTTTTTGCATCGCCTACCCGAACGGAATTGAAAGCATACTTCAAACCGTGAATAGAAGAGCAGCAATTTCCTGCCTGGGAAACAACTTCAAAAGAAGGAGCGTGACGAAGCTCTCCATGTACCATCAAAGCGTGAGAAGGCATCATCTGGTCAGGAGAAGATGTCCCGCAAGCCAGTAAATCAACTTCCTGAATTTCTTGCTGATCAACAAGTTTATTAATTGCTTCGCAGGTTAACTGAACATTGTTGTGCGTAAATACACCATCTTTTACCGCGTAATAGCGTGTTTTTATTCCATTGTTCCGAAGAACAATAGCACGACTTTTAGAGGGCTGGTCGTTAACATAACCTAGCACGCTTTCCAGTTCGTCATTTGATATCGGATCATGCGGCAAAAACTTGCTTATGCGTGTTATATAGGCTTCTTTTATCATTATTTTAACTTAACACCTTGATAATACAATTTTTCTTTTTTCACTTTCCCTAAGAAGAATAATCTGCCTATTGAATACAGCAGTATCACGATAGGAGAAATAAAAAATATGGCAAAAAGCAAATAATAATTAAATACCCTGAGCCATAGTTTCTTCTTTTTCGGGGTAGTTCCTTTCTTTTCAATCAGGTTTGCCCAGATTCCGAAAAGAGTCGTAGCCCGTTTTTCAACAAAAACGATTGTATCAACAATCCTTACAGCATTTTGTTTGACGAGTTTCTCCTGAAGATTGTTACAATCATCTTTCAGTAATGCTTCCTCAATAGTCGTGCCAAACCGTTTCGCTCCGTCAATATCCTCCTGACTGACACCGGGAAGTGGGAAAAAACCGAGGAAACGGCTTTTTTTTGCTGTAAAAAGCCAATGTTGAATCGTAACGACAGAAATAAGATTCGGATTTTTATCCTCAAGGATAATATTTCCAACAAGACGGGCTCCGATTTTTTGTAACTCGTTCTTTATTTTTTCCTGTGCCATAACCCACATGTTGCGAACTCCAGCGACAGTGACAATAGGTGTGTTGTTCAAAAGAGTCCTGGCTTTGTCAGACTGTAAGAAACTATTGAAAGGAACAGAAGGGTTGAGAAACCAAACCTGATAACCGAGGATAATCAGATCATATTGGTCGTGACGGGTCGTGATTTCATCCAGTTCGCAAGGTTTTCCCAATACGGATTCAGGCATTTGTTCAAAAAAGTTATCTCCTTTCCATGGAAAAGGAAATTTGTTTTTGGGTCGTATATCGACAAATTCCAGCTCTACGTTGTTCGCATTCATGCCAGATGTCAGGGACTTTAAAATTTCTGTCAGCTGACCGGATTGACTGTAATGTAAAACAAGAACTTTTTTCATTGGAAACATGCCGTTAATGGCTGCAAAAATAACAAATTGATTGGTTTAAAAAAGTGATTTTTCACAGATCAATACTTTTGGTGTTAACTGTACGTACCATTCTGTTTACCTGAAAGAAAGTAAGTTGGCAAGACGATGGCCTAATTCAGAACCCATTGCAACTCCCATGCCGCCTAAGCGGACAGCACAATAGATGTTTGGTTCCAGTTCTTTCAGGATGGGAGCTTTATTTTTTCCTATCCCCATAATTCCAGCCCATTGATAATCAATTTTGAATGATTGTCCAGGGATAATTACCTCACGAAGTAATTCCTGAATTTTGTCGAGAATAAGGTTTGTATTTTCTATTTTTTCGGTTCGTTCCCCTGCAAAGTCATAATTACGTGCACCACCGATCAGTATTCGGTTTTTGTCCACTACCCTGAAATAAAAATATCCTTTATCATAATGATATGTGCTGTCGAGCTGAAGATCATGAATAGGTGAGGTAACAAGTACTTGTGCCCGGGCAGGTTCCAGTTCTATATCCGGATATAAAGATTGCGTGAGTCCGTTGGTACATAAAGCTACCTTTTTAGCACAAAGAGATCCGAATTCAGTTGCAATCTGAACATTGTTTTCTTGTGAAAGAATTTTGGTAACCCGTATCCGGTTGAGTAGTACGATGCCTGATTCTACAGCTTTTCTCAATAGTAAGTTCATCATTTTTCCGGTGTCAATACTACCTTCATGACGATTATAAATGGCTCCGTGAATATTGGGTAATCCCGGGATCATTCCTTTCTCGCAAACGGAGTAACAATCGCGTAACCCCGTGGTTTCTTCTATGAGTTTATTGAGGAAGGAAATCTGTGAAGAACAGTACATGAATGCATCTGTTTCCTGTTCTGTAAAAAGATCATACGATCCACAGTTCTGATAGTCTATGTCTGTTTTACCAAGTCGATTTAGTAAACGATCCAATCCTTGAACGCGTAAGAGAATTGTTTCTTTGACTTTGTCAGGAGTACTGGTTTTAAGGTCGTCGAGAAGCTCTGACGGACTTCCGAAACAAGCGAAACCTGCGTTTTTTGTACTCGCTCCTGTGGGCAAATAGCCTCTTTCGAGAATGACAATTTTACTTTCCGGATGTAATTGTTTTAACTCGATAGCGGTGCTGAGACCAACAATCCCGGAGCCAATAATGACATAATCAATGTTTTCCGTGAAAGATCTTTTTTCCCAGTAACTTAAGTCGCGAAATGAAAGCATTGTGTTCGTTTTTAACAAGTATGCTAATTTTTCACGATATTTGTAAGTTAAAGAATGAACTTTTTTGGTAACAAAGTGTACCGAATTGCGTTGAAGTAACCGAAATGAAAAACATAATATTATTTCTTTTCCTTTTAACTGCTTCCTATTCGATAGGACAAAGTAAGTTTTTGCTTTTCGGAGCGGTAACTAATGATGATATGAATCGCCGTGAAGGTGACGTGACTGTTACGGTTACTGCAAATGGATCTCCGGTTGCTACTACAATTACTTCCAATTCCGGTAAATTTAAGGTTGCACTTGACTATGGAAAAAGATATAAAATAGAATTTAACAAAGGCGGTCTGGCGGCTCGTCACCTATACGTAGATTTAGTAGGGGTCAATGAAGAGGATTTACCGGCAGGAGACTTGATGCAGGAAATGGAGATGACACTTTACGCTGAGGTTCCCGGAGTAGATATGTCCTTTTTTGCACAAGAACCCACAACCACTTTTTCGGTCAACATGAAAAAGATGATGGTCGATATGGATGGGAAGCAGATTTCTTCCATGAAGTCTAAGATCGATGACATGTTGGAAAAGAAGGAGGAACTGGGCGATCAGACGGAAGCGATTAATCAGCAATACGATGAATCGATGGCGGCCGGTGATAAATCGATGGCCTTGAAAGAATACAAAGAGGCATTGAGTCATTACCAGAACGCAGAAAAATTAAAACCAACAGAAGCTTTACCAAAGACCAAAATTGAGGAAGCAAAAGCGAAAATCAAAGAGGAGGAAGAAGCGAAAAAACTGGCGGAACAAGAGGCGAAATACAATGAGGCGATAGCTGCTGCGGACAAAGCATTTATTGAAAAAGATTGGAATAAAGCACTATCAGGATACGAAGAAGCTTTGGGGTACAAGCCAAATGATAAGCATGCAACGGAAAGAGTTGTGGCAATTGATGAAATTCTTTCTGAACAGAAGCGAAAAGAACTGGAAGAGAAACAGAAGAATGAAGAGTATTATAACTTGATTCAGGCGGCAGATAACCTGCGTGATCAAAAGAACTACGAAAAAGCAATTCAGACCTATCAGCAGGCACTGGAGAAAAAAGAAGAGCAGTATCCAAAGGATCAGATTCAGAACATAGAGAAAATAATGGCTGATGCAGATGCTGCTGAAAAATTGGAAAAGGAATATACAGCTGCTATGACTGCGGCAAAAGCTCTGTTTGATCAGAAAAACTACGAAGAAGCCAAAAGCAAGTATGTTGAGGCTTCCGGATTGAAACCGGATGAACAGGAGCCAAAAGATAAAATAACTGAGATCGAAGGGATTTTGCAAAATCTGGCAGATCAGATGGCGAAAGACAAAGCGTATGATGAGGCTTTGGCGGAAGCAAATACGCTCTTTGATGCGAAAGAGTGGCAAAAATCAATTGATGCTTACAACAAAGCTTTAGGAATTAAGCCTGACGAGCAGGCGCCAAAAGATAAAATAGTTTTAGCGCAAGCTGAGATAGAAAAATTGAAGAATCAGGAACAACTGGAACAGGAATTTGCTGAAAAAATTGCCGAAGCAGACAAACTTTTTGCCGAAGGTAAATTGACTGAAGCCAAACCGGTCTATTTGGCAGCATCAGCTCTTAAACCGGAGGAGAGTTATCCGAAAAGTCAGGTGGAGTTGATTGACAGTAAACTGGCAGAACAGAATGCGGCAGCTGAACAACAAAAACAGTACGATGAATTAATTGCAGCAGCAGGACAATTGTTCCAGCAACAGAAATATCAGGAGGCTAAATCAAAGTATCAGGAGGCGCAGACGGTAAAACCGGCAGAAAGTCTACCGGGTGAAAAAATTGAGGAAATAAACGCCCTTCTTGGTGAATTAGCAGCTGCTGAAGAATTGGAAAGCAACTATACGTCGGCAATGGAGGCGGCGAAGAATGCTTTTTCTACGGGAGATTTAGTTACTGCAAAAGCAAAGTATGAGGAAGCTACCGGATTAAAACCGAATGAACAGGAGCCAAAAGATAAGATAGCTGAAATTAATCAATTATTAGAACAACAGGCGGCTAATGCGGAACAGGAAGCTCAGTATAATCAGTTGATTGCTGAGGCGGACGGACTGTTGAATGCAGGAAACCTCGAAGAAGCCAAGGCGAAGTATCAGGATGCATTAGGCGTTAAAGATGAAGCTTATCCAAAAGGACAAATTGCCCAAATTGATGAGCAACTGGCAGAACGTCTTAAAAAAGAGCAACAGGAGCAGTTGTACCAGCAGAAAATTGCTCAGGCGGATCAGTTGCGTGACGCTGAGAAATATGCGGAAGCAATAACGGTTTATCAGGAAGCTCAGGAGATTGATGCTTCAAATGAATACCCCAAAGAGCAAATCAAAAAATTAAATGATAAGCTGTCAGCGAAACAATCGGAGGCTGAAAAAGAACAACAGTTTACAGAACTGGTTGCTGCGGCTAATTCCTTGTATGGATCGGGTGAGTTGAAGGGAGCCATAGCAAAATTTGAAGAGGCATTATCGTATAAAGAAGACGCTGACGTTCGTCAACGTATTACTGCTATTTCGGAAGAATTAGCGGCAAAAGAAGCTGAATTGTCTAAAGAACAAAATTATAATGAGACCATCGCCCGTGCTCAGGGGCAGGAAGCGTCGGGAAATTTATCCGGAGCAATTGCAGAATATGAAAAGGCGACACAGATCAAGCCTGAAGAAGAACTTCCCCGTCAAAAGATCAGTGAACTAAAAGACCGATTGGCAAAACAGTCGGCCGATCAGGAGCTGAATAATCAAATCGCACAACTCGTTAGTGAAGGAGATACGAAGTTAGGGGCAGGGAATTATGATGGAGCAAAAGAAAAGTACCATGAGGCGCTTGCTCTGCGAGAAGACGATGCTATTCGTCGTAAACTGGAAGATGTGGAAGCACGAATGAAAGCAGAAACACAGGAACAGGAGGAAAGAAACTATCAAAAGATTATTGATAAGGCAGATCAGCTGAAAAACGCAGAAGATTTTGAAAACGCAATTGGTTACTATGAACGTGCTTTGACAATTAAACCTGCCGACGCGTATCCCACACAAAAAATTGCAGAAATAAGGGAGATAATAGAACAGCGTAAAAGGCAGGAAGCCCAAAATGCAGAAGCTACTGCGGAGTACGATGCCGCTATGAAAAGTGGAGATGCTAAACTGGCTGCAGGAGATTTGTCCGGAGCACTTGAACAGTTTGTGAAAGCGAAAAATTTGAAACCTAATGAATCATTACCGGGGCAGAAAATTGAACAGGTGAATAATCTGATGGCATCAAAGATGAATGCAGAGAAAACACAGCAAGAATATAAAAAATATATGTCCGAAGGAAACAAACTGGCTGATGCAAGAAGTTACCAGGAGGCAATAACTACTTTTGAGAAAGCGCTTGTGGTTAAGCCAGGTGATTCCGATGCTCAAAAACGAATTCAGGAAGTGAAAGCACGGATCGAATCGGAAAAGAATCAGGCGGATAATCAAAAATATGCAGAATGGATAGGACAGGGGAACAGGGCGTTTTCTGAGGAAAATTATGATGTGGCAAAGAATGCTTACAATGAAGCATTGAAAGTAAAGCCAAACGATAAAGCTGCTTTGGATAAGATTGAAGAAATCAATAAAATTCTGGAGAGTATAGCAGAACAGAAATTGAAAGAAGCGGAGACTGAACAGGCATACCGAAAAGTGATTAGTAAAGCTGATACCCGTTTTGTGAAGGAGGATTGGAAATCGGCACAGGAATTCTATCAGGAGGCGTTGACAATTCGTCCTTTGGATAAGTATGCGAAAAGTCAGCTGAATTTAGTAATTGAGAAACAAAAAGAAGAATCCGAGAAAGAAGCTGAAAAACAATATCTGAAAATTCTGGCAAAAGCCGATGACTTTTTTGATAGTGAAAATTGGGAGAAGGCAAAAGGAATGTATGAAAGAGCACTTACTTTCCGAGCAAATGATCAGTACCCGAAAGATAAACTGGTAGAGATAGAAGCCATTTTAGCCAATGGAGGTAAAATGCCTGTCAAATTGGAGAATCTGGGTAAAAAAGAGAATATCTCTATTTTGGAAGGAGAAGCTCTTTTTGTAAAAGCGGAAGAGAATAGAAGATACAAACGCAACTTGAAAGTTAAGAAAACAGAAGAGGAGATTCAGGATAAGTCAGTTGTGGTCTCTGAATCTGAAGAAGAAGAACGTTTAAAAACGAGAGAAGTTGTAGCAGATATAGAAAAGGAAAAATCAGCATTTGAAGCAGACAGGAGTGAGGAACAACAGGTGATTGCGGAAGAGGTGGATCAGTTGAATACTTCCCTGAAAGCAAAAGAAGCCGAAGATAACCTGTTTGCTTATGCCGAACGATTAAGAAGAGAAGCCTATGCTCGTCAGGTGGTGGTTGAAAAAGCACAACATGAAGAAGGTAAAGTCGTAATCCCAAATGAGAATGAGGAAATCATAAAAGGGAAAACGTATGAAATTGAGCAGAAACTAAGAAATGATGCTATGGATGAACAGGTTGTTCATCAGGAGACCCGATCGTTGGTTGTGGATATTGAAGAGAAACATTCCGGGTTTCAGGAAGAAGATAAGATGATTGTTGATGCCAATGAGATGGCATTAAAAGGGTTGAAATTTGATCTTGATACCAAGACCGATGAAGAGTTATTGACAGAATATGACCGGGTTCAAAGAATGATTCAGGAAATGGAAGAAATTTCCAAAAACAAGAACTCAGCTGAAGAAGATCTGCTATTGATCGGTAAAGATATTGATGAGAAAATTTCACGTGTCAATAAAGAAATATCGGATAATGTCCGGGAGAAAGCGCTTTCGGATTATGAGGTAATCAAAGCAATTGAAGGAAAAATTAGTGCGGTAAATGAAGAGGTTAGTGCGGATAATGAAGGGCGGGATTTGGACAGACAGGAAAATGTTGAGACCGTGAAAGGCTTATTCAAACATCAGAATGATGTTACCGCAGAAAGAACGAATGAAAAGAAAACAGAAATTCTGGATACGAGAAAAGAAGTTGGTAAAGTAGAAGAGAAATACGAAGTAGCGGTTAGTGACAGAGCAGAAGAAAGAGAAGAGATTGTAGAAACTGTTCAGGGATTGAATAAAGAACAGGGAGATCATCTTTCCAAGCAATCAGATGATAAAACAAAAGATATTTATCTGACGAAAAAGACGGTTTCCAATATTGAAGAAGGAGTTCGGAAGGAAAAGGAAAAAGAGTCCGAGAAACAAACGGACAATAACGAAGTTATCACTTCTACAAAGCAAGATTTAGAAGATCAGGCAGGTAAGGATTCTGAGGACAAGAAAAAACGAACGCTTGAGATGCGTCGTATGTTGGAGAGTCTGGAGACAAAAGGAATTCGCTTTTCTGAATCTGTAGCCAATACCCTGGGAGAAGAATTTCCGGAAGGAGTAACAGAACAAAACTTTACAATAGAGGATGAGGATGGATTGTTGGTTGAAATGAAAACCCGTCGAATTGTTGTGAAGGATGGACGAGGAGATGTATATGTACGTAGTTCGAACAAGTACGGGACGACTTATACGAAAAATGGAGAACCGATTGCAGAATATGTTTGGCAAAGAGATACACAAGACGCGAAACTGGTGCGTCATAAGTAAGTTTATACTAACGGGAGCCTTATTTCTTACAGCTTGTGATGCTCCCGTTTCTGAAGAAAAATTTGAAACAGCGAACGATGAAGTACGTGTAGATCAATTGATTTCAGGATATGCGCAAGGGACTTCCTATACAATTATTACAGGGGATGATTCCCTGCTGGTATCTCAACAGGAGATTGATAACTTGTTAAAGGATTTCGATACATCTCTGTCGTCGTATATTCCGGAATCAATTGTATCCCGATTCAACGCGGCTTCTCCGGGAGTTTATTATTTCGATGATCCACAGCAGTATTTTCAACAATGTATAGAGGAGTCAATGCGTGTTTATGATCGAACGAAAGGGGCATTTGACCCCACAGTGTTTCCTCTGGTTGCAGGATGGGGCTTTTTGAAAGACCCGGGAGTGGAGATGGATCAGCATGTAGTAGACTCGCTGTTGACTATGACAGGATTCCGGAGTGGGATTGATTTTGAGTATAAGAATTTAGGTGACGGACGTTTTTCTCTAACCAAAAAGAAGCAGGGGCTCAGGATGGATTTTAATGCTATTGCACAAGGACTTTCTGTTGATGTTGTGGCAAAATATATGGAGGAAAAGGGGCATGAGAATTACTTTGTAGAGATTGGTGGAGAAGTTCGGGTAAAAGGACGGAACCGGGAAGGTCATTTCTGGAGAATAGGTGTTGATGCTCCTAAGGAATCCAATGACGGGCGAGATGAAGTGCGTGATATTACGAATGTTGTAAACTTGCGTGGTGGAGCGGTGGCTACTTCCGGAAATTACCGTAAATATTATGAAAAAGACGGGGTGAAATATAGTCATACAATCAACCCCGTTACAGGTTACCCGGTACAACATACGTTATTGAGTGCAACGGTCTGGTCAGAACAGGCTTCGACATCGGATGCGTACGCAACTGCTTTTATGGTGATGGGGACAGAAAAGGCAATGGAATTTCTGGAAACGAATTCAGATTTGCACCTGGAAGTATTGCTTATTTTTACAAATAAAAAGGGGCGAATGGAGAAATTCTTTACTCCCGGAATGAAGCGATTTCTGGATTAACAATGTGCATACCTAAATGAAAGAGCGGGAGAGGGTTTTTCTGAATTGGAGTGGAGGAAAAGACTCTTGTATGGCACTTTATACCTTACAACAAACAGCAGATTTTGAAGTTGTTTCGCTTTTGACAACCGTTACTTCCGGTGCGGATCGCATCTCTATGCATGGTGTGCGTACAGAGCTTTTGAAAGAACAGGTAAAAGCCATCGGGCTTCCTTGTGATCTGATGTATATTCCTGAAAACACGAATATGGAAGTGTATGAAGCACGTATGCAGAAACAATTGAAAATATATACCCAAAGAGGTGTTTCGTATGCTGCATTTGGGGATATTTTTCTGGAAGATTTACGTGCCTATCGGGAGAACAACCTTAAAAAAGCAGGTATTACTGCTGTTTTCCCGCTTTGGGGAAGAAATACAGGAGAATTGATACGAGAATTTATAGATCTGGGGTTTAAAACAATAATTACCTGTGTCGATGCACGTGTTTTGGGCCAAAGTTTTGTCGGACGAGTTATGGACAGGAAACTGCTGGAGGAATTACCAGAGGGAGTCGATCCCTGTGGCGAAAATGGAGAGTTTCATACTTTTGTATTTGATGGGCCGTTGTTTACTAAACCGGTTCAGTTTTCTAAGGGGGAAATCGTTAAAAAAACATATCCGGCTCCTTCAGCAGAATATGAAGAGGCGGCTTACTGGTTTATTGATCTTATCCCTGTAGACAATCAATAATTTATTATGGGTTTCTTTTTCTGAGACAGACTACCTATATTTGGCCACCTGAATTGATTCGGGATGGGCTTAAACAATACATTATGAGATTACTGGAAGGAAAAGTGGCAATTATAACAGGAGCGTCAAGAGGAATTGGTAAAGCGATCGCTCAAAAATTTGTTGAACAAGGAGCAACCGTTGCATTTACGTACGTTTCTTCAGACGAAAAAGCTAAAGCATTAGAGCAGGAATTAACAGCGAATGGTGGTGTGGCAAAAGGATTCAAATCAAATGCCGGTGATTTTGATGCAGCCCAACAACTGGTGGATGATGTGGTGGCTACCTATGGTAAAGTAGATGTGCTTGTTAATAATGCCGGAATTACACGCGATACACTTTTAATGCGAATGACAGAAGACCAGTGGGATGAGGTTATCAATACCAATTTGAAATCTGCTTTTAACCTTACGAAGGCGGTTATTCGTCCTATGTTGAAGGCGAAATCGGGGTCAATTATTAATATGTCGTCGGTTGTCGGGGTTTCAGGAAATGCCGGACAGGCAAACTATGCAGCTTCGAAAGCGGGAATGATTGGTTTTTCGAAATCAGTTGCACAGGAGCTGGGATCCCGAAATATTCGTTGTAATGCCATTGCTCCCGGATTTATTGAAACGGAAATGACGGAAGTGCTTGACCCGAAAGTAGTTGAAGAATGGAGAGCTTCAATTCCTCTTAAAAGAGGAGGGACACCGGAAGATGTGGCAAATGCTACTGTATTTCTGGCTTCTGAAATGTCAGCATATGTTACAGGACAGACTTTGCATGTTTGCGGAGGTATGTTAATGTAATCCTGGAAAATATAAATAGTGGAACGGCTTCTTAACAGGAGCCGTTTTTTTGTGTTAACTAACCCTCAGTTTCCCGGCAGGAATTGTCTATTACGAATTAAAAAAATGTTAAATTACCCAGGTAACTATATGCTGGTCGGGTTAATTGATTACTTTTGTTGACATTTTTGTCAAACAGTATGTTAAACGAATCGTCAAATCCTTGTGAGTCAACAGAAGAGCAATTGTTAATGAAAGCAAAAGAGCTTTTCTTTTCACGTGGGTTGCTACATGCAAGCACTCAGGAAATCGCTGATTTTGCGGGTGTGAATAGAACCCTTGTAAATTATTATTTCCGTTCTAAACAGAACCTCTTTGCGAAAGCGCATGCTGAGGTAATGAAAGAGATGAAGGGAGAGCTTGCACGGGTATATCTGGAAAAAGTTCCTTTCAGGGAAAAAGTAGAGTTGTTTATTGACTTTGTTCTTGAATTCAGGGATAGATATCCGTTTTTAGAAGTATTTAATATCCACGAGACGGCGAAAATTTCGAACAGGGAAGCATCCATTGTACAACCTAAATATATTGAAGAGTTGTCGGTTTTTCTTTGTGAGGTGGATGAGGAGATAAAGGCAGGAAGATTAAAATTCAAGCAGCCAATTGATTTTATCATTACGATTATCGCTTTGATTTCATATCCAAAAGTGATGAAGCCAATTTACCAAAGTGCATTTAATATTTCGGAACACGATTACGAACAAATGTTGGCAGACCGTAAAGAAGTTGCTTTACGGATGGTATTTAATTAAAACAGTAAAAGTAGGAATGAGGAGGTTTAAATTTATTGCAGGGATCACGGGTTTGCTAATGTTGGCGGCTTGTGGTCAGAGTGAACAGGATGGTAAGCAGGTACAGCAGGCTAAGCCGTATAAGTTCATCGAAGCAACAGGTGAAAATGTAACATTGTTGACTTCATACCCTGCGACACTGGAAGGAAAGCAGGATGTAAGTATCCGTTCAAAGATTGACGGATATATTGAGCAGATCCACGTTATTGAAGGACAGGAAGTAAAAAAAGGACAGCTATTGTTTACGATCTCGAATCCGCAGTACAATCAGGATGTTATGCGGCTTGAAGCGTCTAGAGCGGCTGCCGAATCAGAAATCGCGACAGCTCGCCTTCAGGTAGAGAAAACACGTCCATTGGTAGATGAGAAAATTGTTTCTGCATTTGATCTGCAGGCAGCGGAATTGAAACTGAAATCTGCGGAGGCTAATTTGGCACAGGTTAAGGCACAGTTATCTAATGCCCGAACCAATGTAGGTTATACTAAGATTCAAAGCCCGGTTAATGGTGTTGTGGGAGTTATTCCGTTTAAAGTAGGAAGTTATATCAGTAATGCTACACAAGAACCGTTAACAACCGTTTCAGATATCAGCGAAGTCTATGCTTCTTTTGCTCTGAATGAAAAAGAACAGTTAGAGATGATGAGAAAACTGGAAGGGAAAGACATGACCGAGAAAATTAAAAATATGGATGCTGTGTCGTTAATTCTTTCAACGGGGGAAGAATATGAAGAAGAGGGGCATATAGAGAGTTTTTCCGGTATTGTCAATACTCTGACAGGGTCAGTTCGTGTAAAAGCTGCTTTTCCGAATAAGGAAAGAGTTCTTCTTTCCGGAGGAAGTGCGCGTATACAAATCCCGACTAAAGTTGAGAATCGTATTGTAATTCCGCAGGGAGCAACGGTTGAGTTGCAGGACAAGCGCATGGCGTTTATCGTAGGTGATGGAAATGCTGTAAAAGGTGTTCCTGTAAAAGTGCGTCCCGTTCCAGGAGGAAAGTATTTTGTTGTGGATGAAGGTCTGTCTGTTAATGATCGCGTTGTTGTAGAAGGAATAGGATTGTTGACAGAAGGTACAGTCATTGAACCGGTTAAGGTTGATACAAAAGAAGTCATTCAGCTGGCGGATAATTTAAGTAAATAAGATTTTTATGTTTAATAAGTTTATTGAAAGACCGGTTCTTTCAACGGTTATTTCTATTCTCATTGTCATTCTGGGAGTAATAGGTCTGATTACACTCCCTGTATCGCAGTATCCGGAGATTGCACCTCCTACAGTGACAGTGTCAGCAAACTATCAGGGAGCTAATGCTGATGTAGTAATGAATTCTGTTGTAATTCCGCTGGAAGAGCAAATCAATGGAGTAGAGGACATGTTATATATGACTTCAACTTCTTCCAATGACGGAACTGCAAATATTAACATCTATTTCAAACTGGGGACTAACCCTGACCTTGCAGCTGTAAATGTGCAGAACAGAGTTGCCCGGGCAACTCCTCTTTTGCCTCAGGAAGTAACCCGATCCGGGGTGAATACAGCCAAGAGACAGTCGGATAACATTTTGATATTCTCGTTGTATTCGGAGAACACGGCGTATGATCAGACATTTTTGCAAAACTACGCCAATATTAACATTCTACCGAAGATTAAACGTGTTACCGGGGTAGGAGAAGCTATGGTATTCGGGCAGAAGGATTACTCTATGCGGATCTGGCTGAAGCCGGATGTGATGGCAAGTTATGGACTGGTACCGGATGACATTCAGGCGGTATTGGCTGAACAGAATATTGAAGCAGCTCCCGGTCAGTTTGGGGAAAATGGAGATCAGTCCTTTCAGTATATGCTGAAATACAGAGGACGTCTTCAAAATGAGACTGAATTCGGAGATATTGTGATTCGTTCGGATGAGAGCGGTCAGATACTTTATTTGAAAGATATTGCTCGTATTGAGTTGGGCGCACAAAGTTATGCCAGTAATTCGTTTACAAACGGGAACGGATCGGTTGGTGTGGCAATCAGTCAGACAGCTGGTTCCAATGCTCAGCAGGTAATTGAAGACTGTTTGAAAGTATTGGAGGAGGAAAAAGTGAAATTTCCTTCCGGAGTGGATTATACCAGTCTTGTGAATGCAAATGATTTCCTGGATGCATCGATTAAGAAAGTAATTTCTACATTGGTAGAGGCATTCATTCTCGTATTTATTGTTGTATTTCTTTTCCTTCAGGATTGGCGTTCTACGTTAATCCCTGCCATCTCTGTTCCCGTAGCTATCATCGGAACATTTTTCTTCCTGAGTTTATTTGGTTTTACCATCAACCTGTTGACCTTATTTGCTTTGGTACTTGCGGTGGGAATTGTAGTGGATGACGCTATTGTCGTCGTCGAGGCGGTCCACGCAAAAATGGAAGAAGGAGAAAAAAATGCCCGAAAAGCAAGTTTTGCAGCAATGCATGACATTTCTGGGGCAATAATCTCCATTACACTTGTCATGGCGGCAGTATTTGTTCCGGTGAGTTTTATTTCCGGGTCAGCAGGTGTATTCTATAAACAATTCGGATTAACTCTTGCGATTGCAATTCTACTTTCAGCAGTAAACGCGTTAACATTGTCTCCCGCACTTTGTGCTATCCTTTTGAAACCACACGAAGAGCATAAGAACAAGAATTTCTTGCAACGATTTTATGTGGCATTTAATACAGGGTTTACAGCAACGACCAATAAATATGGAAAGATTGTAAACTTCTTTATCGCACGAAAATGGCTGACATTTGGTTTTATTGCTGCATTTATAGGACTCTTTGTGTTCCTGATGCAAACAACACCAAAGGCCTTTGTTCCTAATGAGGATACGGGTTCTATTATGTCTGATATCTCTCTTCCTCCGGGAACGTCGATAGAAAGAACAGAAACAGTATTACTTGAGATAGAGAAAATAGTGAAGGAAATCCCTGAGGTCAATAATATCTTGAGAATTTCAGGTCGGTCATTGATTTCCGGTTCCGGTTCCAATTACGGAATGATTATCGTTAAGTTGAAACCGTGGGCAGAGCGGACACAGCAAGGTCAGGATGTGCAGAGTATCGTTAAGAAGCTCTTTATGCAAACAGGGAAAATAAATGATGCCCGTATTATTTTCTTTGCGCCGCCTACAATTCGCGGTTTTGGATTCTCTTCCGGTTTTGAATTGCAGCTTCAGGATCAAAAAGGTGGCTCGATAACCGATTTTGACGGAGTTAAAAATGAATTCTTAGCAAAACTGAACAGTCGTCCCGAAATTCAATATGCTTCGACTTCTTTTTCTCCAAATTTCCCGCAATACCTGATAGATGTGAAGGCGGCAGAAGCGAAGAAAGCAGGTATTCCTGTTAATCATATTCTGAGTACGCTGCAAGGTTATTACGGAGGGGTTTATGCTTCCAACTTTAACGCTTTCGGAAAGCAATATCGAGTGATGTACCAGGCAGCACCCGAATTCCGTGCGGATAAAGAATCATTGCGAAAGATAATGGTCAGAAATGCGAACGGAGATATGGCACCAATTACTGAGTTTATTACGATAGAACGAGTACTTGGACCACAGATTATTAATCGTTTCAACCTGTTTACCAGTATCACAATTACCGGTGCTCCTGATCAGGGATATTCATCTGGGGATGCGATTGATGCAATCGAAGAAGTTGCAGAAGAAACACTACCGGTTGGTTATGGATATGAGTTTTCGGGAATGACGCGTGAAGAATTGAATGCAGGTGGTCAAACGATATACATCTTCCTGTTATCAGTTGTTTTCGTTTATTTCCTGTTGGCAGCTCAATACGAGAGTTATCTTTTACCATTCTCTGTCTTGTTATCGGTACCGGTCGGATTAGCGGGAACATTCCTTTTTGCAAATCTTTTTGATATTAGTAACAATATCTATTTGCAGATCACCTTGATCATGTTGATCGGATTGCTGGCTAAGAACGCCATTCTGATTGTAGAGTACTCGGTTGACAGAAGAAAGCGGGGAATGGGGCTTGTTGAGGCTGCTGTACAAGGTGCTGTAGCGCGTTTCCGCCCGATTTTGATGACGTCTTTTGCATTTATCTTAGGACTTTTGCCGCTGATGTTGTCGAAAGGAGCGGGAGCTATCGGGAACAACTCCATTGGAACAGGAGCTATTGGAGGAATGTTAACAGGAACCTTGTTGGGAATACTGGTTATCCCGGCTTTGTTTGTCGTATTCCAGTATTTACAGGAAAAGGTTTCCGGAAAAAAGAGAGAGAATAGTGAAATTCATGAAGAATAATATGAAACGTTTTTCAGTTAAAATTATAGCAGGGATACTATTCGGACTACTTGTTCTGAATGCCTGCGGTGTAGTCACCAAAAAATATGAACGTCCTGATTTTTCAGAAGGACTTGTTGATTCATTATATCGAGATACTACGGTTACAGATACGTTAAGTATCGGGGATATTTCATGGGAAGAGTTTTTTAAGGACCCTAAATTGTTGGTTCTGATAGACGAGGCTCTGGCGAATAATTATGATTTTCAGAATGCTGTACTATCTATTCAGGCTGCAGAGAATTCACTGAAGCAGAGTAAACTGGCTTTCTTGCCGAGTTTAGATTTCTCTCCTTCTGTTACGTACAATAATACGTCGCAGAATTCATTGAATTTGCCTCCATCTGTTAACATTAATCTCAAAACGACAAACGTGTCGATTGGTGTTTCCAGTTCATGGGAATTGGAAATATGGGGAAAAATGACAGCGGCTAAGAATAAGGCGTATGCCTCATTTATGAAAGCTGAGTCGGGTAAACGAGCGTATCAGACATCGTTGATCAGTTCTGTTGCCGAATCGTACTTTACGCTAATGGCGTTGGATAAACAGTTGGAAATTACGCTGCGGACAATTGATTTGCGTAAAGAGACCGTGAATACTCTGTCCTCATTATTGGAGGCAGGTACGATTACCCGCGCAGATCTGGTACAGGCAGAATCTAATCTGTATGCTGCGGAAATTCAGGTTCCTGAATTAAGACGATCGATTCGGGAACTGGAAAATGCGTTATGTGTTTTATTGGGAAAACCATTTCAAGCCATTGATCGGTCGAAGTTGGATGAGGTAGACCTTTCCCGTGAATTGATGGTGGGAGTTCCGGTTCGGTTGTTGCAAAATCGTCCCGATGTGATGGAGGCGGAATGGGCTTTCAGAGAAGCTTTTGAACAAACTAATGTAGCGAAAGCATCTTTCTATCCTTCCATTACTCTTACTTCGGGTACTTTTGGAATTTCGGCTTTAACAACACGTACCTTACTTGATCCGAAAAGTATTTTTGCGAATATCGTAGGTGGATTGACGCAACCGCTCTTTCAGAGAGGAAAGTTGAAGGCGAATCACAGGAATGCCTTACTGGCGCAACAACAAGCGTTTAATAATTTCGAGAAAAGCATGCTGGTTGCCGGGCAGGAAGTGACAGATGCTCTTTTTGCTTACAAAACAATAGAGGAAAAAGAAGTAATCAGAGAAAAGCAAATTGAGGCGTTACAAAATGCAGTTACTTTCCGAATGAAGTTATTGGAATTCACAAGTTCTACAAACTATACAGATGTTCTTACATCTGAACAGGCATTACTTGGAGCGCAGATTGAAGAAATATCGGATGAATTAAGTAAGTATAAAGCAATGATTCATCTATACCGGGCTTTAGGTGGTGGATGGAAATAAAATGACATTTGGGGGAGGATTTTCATCCGTTTATTTCCTTCCCCGTGTCATTTCTCTTTTTCCCGGAGGTCCCGGAAGTGCTTCAAGGCTAAATCCTACAGCTTTCAAATCTCTTTTTACCTGTCCCTTGGCGCAATAGGTAACAAATATTCCTCCCGGCTTTAATGCGTGATATAGCTTTTCAAAATGTTCTTTGTTCCACATATCCGCCTGGGCACGGGGGCCGAACGCATCAAAATAAATCAAGTCAAATTTGCTTTCCGAGGGGATATAGTCTTCCAGTTTTTCCTGAATTTTCTCGATATTAAAAAATGTCGAGACATCGCATTTTTCGCCAAATTCGGACGCGTGTATTGCGTCATAAAGTAACTGACAATTGCTTTCAGAAATGACCGAACAATAATCCATCTGAGCCAGAATTTCACGTTCTACCGGATAGGCTTCCAGTCCAAAATAGGAAACTTTTCTTTTCTCTTTTTCAGCCTCTAAAGCAGTTAGCAGTGCGTTCAGACCTGTACCAAAACCAACTTCCAGAACAGAGAGTTCTTTTTGATCTGTATGTAACAAGCCATGTTGGATAAATACATGTCGGGCTTCCTGTAGTGCACCGTGAAACGAATGATAATTTTCATCCATTTCCGGAATATAAATCGTTTTCGAACCATCTTCGGTAATCCGTACTTCGCGTTTGAATGTATTGGCTTCCATATTGATGAAAAGTGGTGTTTATTAAAAATGGCGGATATAAAACCCGCCATTTTGATATGCTTATTGTTAGCTATTTTTTAGGCTTCAACAGCTAATTTATCCAAAATTGTATTTAAAGTTACACTTGGACGCATTGCAGATGAAGTTAACATCTCATTCGGGTGATAGTATCCTTTGATATCTACAGGTTGTCCCTGAACGCTGTTTAGTTCATCAATAATCTTATCTTCATTAGCTTTCATCTCTTCGGCTATTGGCGCAAAAAGTGCCTTTAACTCAGCATCTTTAGATTGGTTAGCAAGAGCTTCAGCCCAATAGGTCGCAAGGTAGAAGTGACTTCCTCTGTTATCCAATTCTCCTGCTTTACGGGATGGAGATTTATCGTTTTCAAGGAATTTTCCGGTTGCTTCATCCAATGTGTCTGCCAATATCTGTGCTTTTTCATTGTTGGTCGTTTGTGCTAAATGCTCAAACGAAACAGCAATAGCAAGGAATTCACCTAACGAATCCCAACGCAAGTGGTTTTCTTCAAGGAATTGCTCAACATGCTTAGGAGCAGAACCTCCTGCACCGGTTTCAAAAAGACCTCCGCCATTCATTAACGGAACGATAGAAAGCATTTTTGCACTGGTTCCCAGCTCCAGAATAGGGAATAAATCGGTAAGATAATCACGAAGAACGTTTCCGGTTACAGAAATAGTGTCCTCTCCTTTTTTCAATCGGTCCAATGTGTAAAGAGTTGCCTCTACCGGAGATTTGATGAGAATTTCCAAACCTTCTGTGTCATGATCTTTCAGGTATAGATTTACCTTTTTAATTAACTCTGCATCATGAGCACGGTTACTGTCTAACCAGAATACAGCAGGTGTTGCTGTTGCACGAGCACGGTTTACAGCAAGCTTAACCCAGTCCTGAACAGGAGCATCTTTCACCTGACACATTCTCCAGATATCACCATCGTTAACATCGTGTTGCATCAATACGTTTCCGTCCTGATCAACCACTTTAACAATACCATTCCCTTTGATTTCAAATGTTTTATCATGAGATCCGTACTCTTCCGCTTTTTGTGCCATCAACCCGACATTCGGAACCGTTCCCATCGTGGTAGGATCAAAAGCACCATTTTTCTTACAAAAATCAATAGTAGCACTGTATACACCAGCATAACTGCTGTCAGGAATAACGGCTTTCGTATCTTGTGCTTTTCCTTCTTTGTTCCACATACGTCCCGAATTACGGATCATAGCAGGCATAGAAGCATCGATAATCACGTCACTTGGAACGTGAAGATTGGTAATGCCTTTATCTGAGTTCACCATAGCAAGTTCCGGACGTAATGCATATACGCTATTAATGTCAGCGAGTATTTCCAGTTTTTTTCCTTCATCCAGTGTTTCGATCTTTGCAATAAGATCACCGAACCCGTTTCTTACGTCAACACCAAGTTCTTTGAATGTCGCACCATGCTTTTCAAAGACATCTTTAAAGAATACTTCAACAGCATGACCGAAAATAATAGGGTCGGAAACTTTCATCATGGTTGCTTTCATGTGAAGCGAGAAAAGCACGCCCTGCGCTTTAGCTTCTTCAATCTGCTGGCTGATGAATTGCAGTAAAGCTTGTTTGTTTAAAATAGTTGCATCAATGATTTCCCCTTCCTGTACTTTTAGGTTTTCTTTCAGGACTGTTGTTTGTCCTGTGTTGTTTGTCATTTCAATGCGTACACTTCCCGCTTTTTGAAGCGTTACCGATTTTTCATTGTGCGCAAAATCCCCGGAAGTCATTGTAGATACATGAGACTTGGAGTCGGAAGCCCACGCCCCCATACTATGCGGGTTTTTCTTGGCATAATTCTTTACTGCTTTAGGAGCACGACGATCGGAGTTCCCTTCGCGAAGTACCGGATTCACAGCACTCCCTTTTACTCTGTCGTATTTGGATTTAATTGCCTTTTCATCTTCATTCTTAGGTTCTTCCGGATAATCAGGAAGCTTATATCCTTGCGATTGAAGTTCTTTTACAGCTGCTTTTATCTGTGGTACAGAAGCGCTGATATTAGGTAGTTTGATAATATTGGCATCAGGTTGAGTAACCAACTGGCCTAATTCAGCAAGATCATCATTGATTTGCTGTTCAGAAGAAAGATACTCTGGGAAGTTTGCCAGAATACGTCCTGCAAGGGAGATATCTCTGGTTTCCATTTCTACTCCTGCTGAACCAGCAAAAGCTTTAATGATTGGTAATAATGAATAAGTTGCTAAAAAAGGAGCTTCGTCCGTTTTTGTGTAAATGATTTTTGATGCCATTTTACATGTATTATTTATTGGATAAAATTTCAAATAACCTACTTGAATTCAGTCCTTGAATTGACTTTTACAAGCGATGCGAATTTAATAAAAAAATGCGAATGCTTTGCTGTTGTTTTCCCGTTTTCATACGAAGAAAGTAACGAAAATAAACAAAAGAAAACAGAACACTTCGATTGCTTGTGTTTGAGGTTTAAATTATTGGTTTTTAGTGGTAAAAAAGTTTTCAAACGAATAACTTACAGATACAATTGATTAATAAACAGGTGGTGCGCTTTTCTTCCGGAACTTTGACGTGTTGATTACAGGCAAATCAATTCAGTTGCGTTTCAACCTAACCTACTGCCTGAAGTCTCTCTCTTTTGCTGTAAATGGTGAAAGGGGGAGACTTTAAATAAAGGCCTGAAAGGATAATGTTACTGTTAACTATTATTAACCTTGTGTTAACTCACAAGCAGATAAACCGTCCTAGCTTTGCTGAAAAAAGAAGAATGAAACGAATTTTGATTTTAGGATTTGTAGCTGCTGTTTTAGTTTCTTGCAGTGGTATTCGATACAAGATGACATTAACTGAAGATGAGATCAGTAAATTTTCGTATGATAAAGAGTTCATTTATTATAATTCGGAAAAAGTAGCTAAATTCGGATATATTGAATACGAATACGATAGGGGATATAAAGTACTGGAGATTTCCTTCGAGCAGTTACGTCCCGGTTTGGATGATTTTACGGATAAGATCGTTGAATTCATCAGGTATAAAAACCCGAATGCGAAAGTAGAAGTGAAGATACCTCAATTCCCGTTTGAGAATGAGATGAAATAAAAAAAGGAGAATTCTCTATTCTCCTTTTTTATCCGAAGATTAAAATTCCAATAACGATTGCCAAACAAACTACTGTATAGATAGTACCTACGCCAGCTGTCGAATCGTCAAAATAATTGTTGTTGTCGTCCATAGTCTTGTGAATTTTCGGTAAAAATAATAATATTCGGAGTGGTATTCAACCCGTGAAGAAAAAATATCTGTTACGACTGTTCTCTACTCATCGTAATAATAAGGATTCAACCAGTTTACGGGAGAATAGATAGTGTTCTGTTCTTCTTCAAAAAGTTGCTGCATAAAATATTTGTTGCGTCCGGAAAGATCAAAGAAATAATAGGTTTGTTTTGAAGAGGAAAGTGTAATGGTTTTAAGGGGAGAGCGGCTGATCGTTCTTTTTTGTGTAGGAGAGAGCGTGAAAAAAAGAGCGGATAACTCCTTCATAAAATAGGAAGCAGGAAGGAGAATTTGCTGACCATCTTCTAAATGAAAAGTAAGGATGGATTTACGTAAATTCCCTTTAAAATCTTCCGGAAAGAAGAGAACAAAGTCGTCAATAACGAATCCGGTTCTTTCTGGCTGAAGATTCCACTCAACAAATACCGTGTCTCCGCTTTTCATGTGTAACATAAACTCCTGCGTAACGATGAAAGCCGATTCATTTGTTTCAAAATCAATGATTTTCTCTACCATCGGTCCTGATTGTGACAGGGAAGGGAGTGTGAGAAACAGATAAATGGTAAATAGAAATTTCCTGAGCATAGTATTAGCGTAATTGAATCAATTGTTCTGAATCCGTGTATAAAACATAAGCACTACAAGTTTCAAAGCCCATTTGTTGTAGGGCAAGTGCGTAAGATAAAATCTGTTTTTTATCCTTCTCTCGTGGAATACCTGTTTTATAGTCTATAATCCGGGCAGCCGTTCCTCTGACAATTACCCGGTCGGGTCGTATTTTTTCATTTTTGGAAAGAATGATTTCCCGCTCATCCAGTACTTTCTCTCCCTCCTGAGGAAGGATAATTTCTTTTATTTCAGGAGTGTCCAGTAGTTTCCGGATGTTGTCTTCTATAGGTGGAGCAAATTCAGTTTCAATTACTTTTTCAAGGGTCAATTGCTGAATAACACTTTGTAGCTCTTCCGGCTGAGTAATTTCCTGCATGACCCGATGGAGGTTGCGGCCATAAATCCGTTCGGAACTGATATCCAGATCATCAATGTTTTCTTTATCGATCAGTGAAATGTCCGGGAACCACAGTTTTTCTCCTTCCGGTTTCAGTTTAAATTTATCGACCGGAGTTTTAGGATGAGGCGTATATGTTCGGCTTCCATAGACGCTGAAGTATTCTTCTTCCGTTTCCAGAATTGAAAGGTTTTGTATGGTTTCCAGAATAATATCGGTAAGATACTTCCCTCCTCTGGATTTGGCTGTGTCTATGAATCCATACAGGCGATCAACAGCACGTGTACAAGCCACATAAAACAGGTTTACTTCATCCAGAAGGTTGGTCGCGAGTTTTCGTTCGTAGACTTCTGCCTGAATTTTCGTCCGGTTGGAGCTAATGGCCTGATAAAATACCTGATCATATTGTTTGTCATGGAAGATATATTGTTCTCCGGGAAGGAGGGAATATCTCCATTTCATATTGGGAAGCAGAACGATCGGGAACTCAAGTCCTTTCGATTTGTGTACAGTCATGATGGTAATGGCATCACTCTGCTCCGGGAGAGGAATACTTTCTTTATGCCCTTTTGTGCGATAATGCTCCAGAAAACGCGACAGATCGGGACCTGAGGTAAGGTCAAAATTGAGAAGCATATTGCAGAAATAATGAATATACGGATCATCTGTTTCCCGTATTTGGAAGATTTTTAACAGGTGTTGCGAAAAATCGTACAGGTTTTCATAGGTAAAGTCCAATGCCGATTCGGATTGAAAAAAATCGTTACAGAATCTTCGAAAGTCGAACTTTCTTTCTTCTATATAAGGAACAAGTGTCTTAAAAGGCTCTATTTGCTTTGCGAGCAAAAAGCTCTCCGATAAAAGTAGTTGATGAGTTTCCGATAAAGGGGTATTTCTGTATTCAAGACAGGCAACAAGGGTTGTCACCCAGGGGGATTGACTTACTTTCATCCCTTCGTCCGAAATAACGGAATATCCTTTTTTGATCAGGTAATTTGCCCATTCCTCGCAATGCCCGCGTTTTCTTGCCAGAATACAAATATCTCCGGTACTGTATCCGTCCGCAACAGCTTCTTCAATTGTTTTGTCTATGAATGATAATTCCTGTGGTGTGGATTCATCTTCTTCCTCTGACGTTTCATTGGTGTTATCAGGAGAGGAAAGTTCAAATTTCACATATCCGCCGGAAGCTCCCCGGGCTATCTGGACTAAATCCTCGTTATTATAATAGGGGGCGTAATCGGGGTGAAGTTGCTCACGGATTCCGGCAAAAAGAGTATTGTTGAATTCGACCACTTCTTTTTTGGATCTGAAATTATACTGAAGTGTATCGGGTAAACTCATTTGTTGAAAATAAACCGACTTCATCGCTATTTCGGGGTTGTCTTCCGGGTTGTAGATAGCAGGCAAAGCAGCAAACTGTTCTACAAGCCCGTTTCTGAACCGGTAAATAGCCTGTTTGGCATCTCCAACAATCAGATTACTATTATTCTCTCCCATAGAATCATGTAGCAAGGGAATCAGGTTGAGCCACTGTAACCGTGATGTATCCTGAAATTCGTCCAACAGGTAATTGTCATAGCGTGTACCGATTCGTTCGTAAATGAAAGGTGCGGATTCTGACTGAATGAGCTCTGATATTAAACCGTTTACCTCACTGATTTGTAAGATGTTTTCCCTGTTTCGCGTTTCTTTGATGAGTTCGGAAGTATATTTAAGCAGCGCCAATTGATGAAAACTATCAATTGCGTACTTGTGTACCATATACTCGTCTTTGATGCTCTCTGTATAATTGTAGAAATCCAGTAATTGCTGGAAAAACTCAGGAGAAATAGCTGTTTTAGCACCTCCTTCCGCTTCTGAAAGAATGGCTTTAAGCATCGCCTCTGTAGGAGATACTGCACTTATTTCCGTACTTGACCGGATTGTCATATCTGCTAATGAAAGTTCTGGAATCTGACAAATTCTGTCATAAGGATTAGCACGCCCGATTTTAAAATCTTCTTTTGTCCAGTTATTACTTTCAATCGTGCGAACAATCGAAGCTTTTTTCAGATTGAACTGTTCTTCCAGGTGTTGACAAACCAGAGAAATTGCTTCTTTTTTCTCTTTTGTAAATTCGGTTCTTGATATGATATCAATGACCTCCTTAAACTCCTCCTTTTCGGTCATTTTTAGGAAGTCGAGTAGTGATTTTCTAAAATCCCAGTGTTTTTCTTCGTCAATATTGTGTCGGGCAAAAGAAATAAGAAGATTGGATATTTTTTCTTTCCCTTTTTCACCTATTTCATCTACTAACTTATCAATCGTACGGGAAAGAAGTTCTTCCGTATCCAGAAGAATTTCAAAATCGCCCGGGAGATCAAGATCTCGGGTAAATGACCGGACAAGCCGGATATTAAATTTGTCAATCGTCTGAACGGAGAGATCATTAAAGTTGTGAAGAATACGTTTAAGAATTCTTTTAGCCTTTGTTTGGATTTCATGCGGAGGAATACCAATTGCTGTACAGGTGTCATTTACAAACTTAATGTCCTCCGCTTCCTGAAAACTGAGTTGTACCAGTGCTTTAATCACTCGCTCTTTCATTTCCAAAGCCGCTTTATTGGTGAAAGTCATTGCCATAACCCTCGCAAAGTGATCGGGGTTATCATTGGTAATCACAATCTTTAAAAATGCCTGAACCAGGGCATAGGTTTTACCTGATCCAGCAGAAGCTTTTAGTATTTTTAACGGTTGTCCAGACATGAAATTCTTCTTAAAAACGAATTGATTTTTAAAGGTACATTAATTTTCGTTTACTGGTTATTTTCGCAAAATCGCGGACCGTTGATTTGGGTTTACAAAATCCCATTAGTAACTTTGAAGTATGTCTGTATTTAATACTGCTTTTTTTAGCGCTTTACCAGAAGCCCGGGTATTAGAAATCGGGAGCAAGTATGCCCGGCTTGATTTGTCAGAGGTTTTTACGGAACAGAATAGTGTGGAGGTAAGTGATAGCGAAGCCTTCTGTAAGTATGTGGATGGAATCATAGCTGATCTTGATGTGGACTATTTGTGGGGAGGTTATCTGGAGCGAAGAGCCATTTATAAAAGAAGCCCTGTTTTTAGAGATTCTCAAACTCCGGAGCGTACTATTCATCTGGGAATAGACCTTTGGTGCGATTCCGGTACACCTGTTCTCGCAGCTTTGGAAGGAGAAGTACATAGTTTTCAGAACAATGATTCACTGGGAGATTATGGCCCTACAATAATTTTGAAACATCAGTTTGCCGGGCAGGTTTTTCATACCTTATACGGTCATCTATCAGTGAATAGTTTACAAGGACTTTGGAAAGGAAAACAAGTTAAAGCAGGCGAAAAGATTGGAGAGTTAGGAGACCGGACTGTAAACGGAGATTATCCTCCACATCTTCACTTTCAGATTATTCTGGATATGCAGGGAAAAGAGGGGGATTATCCGGGGGTAAGCTCGGAAGAAGAGTTGTCGGATCTAAGTGCGAATTGTCCTAACCCGAATCTGCTGCTTCGTTTGACCGATTAATACAACTTTATTGTTCTTTTCCCCATTTCCGGGCGAGGTAACTGGTGTAAAAAAGCTGAAAAGCATGATACACCATAACAGGAAGCAGAAATAAACTTTGAGCCGCACTATCTGTAACCAGAATAATCACAAAAACTGATGCGTGAACCAGTGATTTTTTTGAACCGCAAAATAAAGCTGTTATTGTATCTTCTCTTGAAAAATGAAATTTTCGTGATAAAAAACGGATGCTATAAAATACAAGGAAAAAGAGCGCAATAATACAAACAGCAAGTAAAAGTAACGAAACCGGTGGGAGTTGAGTAAATACTCCGGAAAGGAAGGCGGTGGAGAAACTTTTATAAATAATCAGAAAAATAATGATTTTGTCAAACCATCCGATCAGGGATTTGTGTTTTTGAGCGGTTGTTCCCAGGTACTTATTCAGTGATAACCCTAAAGCAACAGGGAGTAATATCTGCTGAACCAATTGTTGGATCGTTTCGGAAAGTTCAGGACCTTCTCCGTTTGCAGATAAAAAGATACTCATCCAGAGAGGAGTGGCAATTAATCCGATTAATCCTGAGATACTGGCATTAAATATGGCAGATGGAATATTCCCCTTGGCTATTGATACCATCACTACGGAAGAGGAAACTGTTGAGGGCAGGGCAGCCAGAAAGAAAGCTGCCAGCCAGATATTTTCGTAAGGTCCTCCTGCAAACAAAGAGTAAAAAGGTAAAATAATCAGAGGGAAAAATAAAAAAGTTGCTGACTGAATCAGGATGTGAAGTCGCCAGTTACTCATGTCCTGACGGATCTGTTTAGGGTTTAGTTTTAACCCGTAAAGAAAGAAAATCCCTGTAATTCCCCAGTAGATAATGTCTTTGAGAGGGAAATGAATACTGTATGATTCCCGGAAGGGGAAAATAGAAGCGACCACAATCATCAGGATAATTCCGATGATAAAAGGATCAGGGGACGGAAATTTCCATTTCATTCTACAAAATTAGTGAATAAATAGAGATCATGGGATGTTTGAAATAGGCTCTTGTTAATAGCTTCTGTGTCATTTGAAAACGATTGGGGGACTCCGTCCGGGGAATTGCCGGAAAACAGGAGTTGATACCCCGGCTATTCCGTTTTATACTATTATCTTTGTCAAAGAAAAGAGAATTTATGAAGGTGTATAACAACATACTTGAGACAATCGGGAATACTCCGCTTGTACGTTTAAATAAACTGACAAAGGACGTAAAGGCTACGATTCTTGCGAAAGTAGAAACTACTAACCCCGGAAATTCAGTGAAAGACCGTATGGCGGTTAAAATGATTGAAGACGCTGAAAAAGCAGGTTTACTAAAACCGGGAGGTACCATTATTGAGGGTACTTCAGGAAATACCGGTATGGGATTGGCTTTGGGGGCTATCGTAAAAGGATATAAATTGATTTGTGTTCTGAATGATAAGCAATCGAAGGAAAAAATGGATATCCTTAGAGCGGTAGGTGCTGAAGTCGTTGTTTGTCCTACAGCGGTTGATCCGAGTGATCCAAGATCGTATTATTCGGTTTCAAAACGTCTTGCGAATGAAATCCCTAATTCATGGTATGTCAATCAATATGACAATTTATCGAATCGTGAAGCGCATTATGAATCGACCGGACCTGAGATCTGGGAGCAAACAGATGGTAAAATAACGCACTTTGTAGTTGGTGTTGGAACCGGAGGGACTATTTCAGGAGTAGGGAAATACTTAAAGGAAAAAAATCCAAACATTAAGATCTGGGGTATTGACACGTATGGTTCTGTTTTCAAAAAGTACCATGAGACAGGAATTTTTGATGAAGCAGAGATTTATCCGTATATCACGGAGGGGATAGGAGAGGATATCCTTCCTGCCAATGTGGATTTTGATGTGATTGATAAATTCGAAAAAGTTACGGATAAGGATGCTGCTGTTTATACACGTAAACTGGCAAGAGAAGAGGGAATATTCGTAGGAAATTCCGCCGGGGCTGCAATTAAAGGGATTTTACAGCTAAAAGATGAGTTGAAGGAAGACGATGTTGTAGTTGTGCTTTTCCATGACCATGGTAGTCGATATGTCGGGAAAATTTTTAATGATGACTGGATGCGTGAACGTGGCTTCCTTGAGGAAGAAACGAAGAACGCGGGAGATATTGTCGGTCGTCATGGAGATCAGCCTTTGGTGACATTGTATTCGGAAGAGTTGTTGTCACATGCGGTTGCGAAAATGAAGAAACATTCTATTTCTCAGATTCCGGTGATGAAAGAAGGAGAGTTTGTTGGATTTGTGGATGATCTTCACGTTTTTCAGTTGTTGTGTGAGCAACCGGATTTATTGAATAAACCTGTTTCACAGATTATGCATCCGCCTTTACCTGTGGTTGACAGTACAGCTACGATTGAAAAGATATCGGCGTTAATCACTAAAGATGTTCCTGCAGTTTTGGTTAATACAGGGAACGGATACCATATTATTACGCGTCATGACATTATAGCGGCAATGGCGTAAAACCTGTGCCGAATGGAATATAAAGATCAAATGAACCGAACGATTCGCCTGGAAAATTTTCCAAGGCGAATCGTTTCTTTAGTGCCCAGTCAGACCGAGCTTCTTTTTGATCTGGGGCTGGAAGATGAGGTTGTCGGAATTACAAAGTTTTGTATTCATCCCGATACCTGGTTTCGATCAAAAACAAGAGTAGGAGGGACAAAAAACGTAGACATCGATAAGGTGCAGGCGTTGGCCCCGGATCTTATTATCGCTAATAAGGAAGAGAATACCAAAGAGGATATTGAAAAGTTAGCGCGTATTGCACCTGTTTGGGTTTCTGATATTCATACACTGGAAGAAGCGCTGGATATGATCAAGCGTATTGGTGTTCTGACTAATAGGATAGAGAAAACCCGTTCAATGATTACTACAATTCGAGAAGGTTTTGAAGCTATTCAACAAGCTGAAAAAAGAAAAAGAGTGCTGTATTTAATTTGGGAAAGACCGGTTATGGCAGCAGGTAGCACCACTTTTATTCATGATATGATAACAAGAATCGGGTGGGAGAATGTTTTAGAAGAACAGGTAAGATACCCGGAGTTGTCCGATGAAGAGATTGTCTGCTTGCATCCCGATTTAATTATATTGAGCTCAGAACCATATCCGTATAAAGAGGAACATATTCGGCGGTATAAAGCGCTATGTCCCGATGCAGAAGTTCGATTGTTGGATGGTGAGTTCTTCTCGTGGTATGGAAGCCGTTTGGTACAAGCCCTTCCGTACTTTCAAAAAGTTATCAGCGAATAACAACGAAACTATTCGTTATTTTCTTCTTTGCTTTTCTGACTTTCTTTCAGTAGAATATATTTTTTCTGTTTCGTCCTCCAACGTTCGGTTGCGTACTGTTGCATGTTTTCAACTTTGTCTTTTTCATCAACAATTTCGAAGCCAAGCAAAGATTCGATAATATCCTCCAGAGTTGTAATTCCATCCATTCCCCCATATTCGTCTACAACAAGAGAAATATGTTCTTTTTTTGAAAGCATTTCATCCCACGCATTGAAAAGGGTTGTGGACTTTGGGAAAATCAGAATGTCTCGTTTAATGTCTTTTAGTTTAAGATTAAACTGATCTTCGGCCAGTTTCTCAAATACCATAGAGCGGAAGACATATCCGGTGATATTATCACTGTTCTCTCTGTAAACCGGAATGCGGGAGAAGTGCAGAAAATCTTTGTTTTTTAAGAAATCCTGTAGAGTCATTTCTTCATTGGCAATTACAACTACCACACGTGGGGTCATGATTTCCGATACGCGGATACCTTTTAGTTTTATCAGGTTTTGAATGATTTTATTCTCCTTTTCAATAAAAATTCCTTCGCGCGTACCAATACTGGCTAACGCAGAAATTTCGTCCCTCGAAATTGTAAAATCACCTTCCTTATTCCTCGAAATCAGTTTGGTTATAAATGCAGAAACAACAACTAAAGGATAGGTAAGAATAATCATTCCCTTTATAATCTTAGCCGTTAGTCCTACCAGATCTTTAGCATGACTAGCTCCTAATGTTTTGGGAATAATTTCTGTAAGAACCAATATTAAAACAGTAAGAATAGCAGAAACCAACCCGAAATAGGCTTCCCCAAAGACAATGGAAGCTTGTGCACCAACTCCGGCAGCTCCGACTGTATGGGCTACGGTGTTTAAGGAAAGGATGGCAGACAACGGTTTATCAATGTCTTCTTTCAGCTTAACCATAGAATCAGCATTCCGGTCTCCTTTTTCAGCTCTTGATTTAAGATAGGAAATCGGTAGTGATAGCAATACGGACTCCATTATAGAACAAAGAAAAGAAGTGAAAATTGCTATAAAAAGGTATATAAGTAACAGTATCATAATTGCTTTTCCGTTACTTTACAAAAAAACACACACAAAACGCGTGTATTACACCTGAAAGATTCCATTTGAAATTCTTAATCTTATTATAAAGGTAGAAATTATTTCAGGCGGGAGCGTATTATTAGAAATTTTTAACAAAAGAAACAGATTCTGAGAATTACTCTGTCTCTTTGATTGCGTCCAATATTATTTGTCCTGCCTTTCGAATTTCACTTTCTGTGATAGTCAGTGGAGGAGATAAACGGAAACTGTAAGGATGTGAAAGGAACCAAAAACTAATAAGTCCTTTTTCAAGGCATCTGTCTACAACTTTTGCTACCCTGTCAGCTGAGACCATGTCAAATGCAAATAACATTCCTTTTCGTCTTACTTCTTTTATTTCGTCAGATTGACTAACGATTTTTTCCAGTAAATATCCTAGTCGTTCTACTTCATTCATGTCTACTTCTGTGACGAGAACATCTAACGCTGCTGCTGCTGCTGCACAATTCATCGGATGCCCTCCGAAAGTAGTGATATGACCAAGTATAGGATCAAAAGACAATAACTTCATCTTGTCATAAGAAGAAACAAATGCTCCGAAAGACATTCCTCCTCCCAAGGCCTTTCCCAATGTTAAAATATCGGGTACAATTGCGTAGTGTTCAAATGCAAAATTTCTACCCGTCCTTCCAAAACCTACCTGAACTTCATCAAAAATAAGTTGGGCTCCTGTTTCATAACATCGTTTACGAAGTGCCTGCAGAAATTCAACAGAAGGAACGCGAACTCCCGCATCACCTTGAATAGTTTCTATAATAACCCCCGCTGTTTTTTCTGTAATTCGCTCCAGGTCACTGATAAAGTTGTGTTGAAGGAATTGTACATCAGGTAATAACGGACGGAAAGCTAGCTTTTTAATCTCATTTCCGGAGACACTCATAGATCCGTGTGTGGAGCCATGATAAGATCCTCGAAAAGAAATCAACTCGGTTCTGCCCGTAATTCTTTTTGCCAATTTCAGTGCAGCTTCATTTGCTTCTGTTCCAGAGTTTACAGCATATACACAATTCAAACTTTCCGGCAGTATAGCTGTTAACTTTTCTGCAAATTCATTTTCACTATCCTGAATAAATTCTCCATAAACCATCACATGCAGATGCTTATCCAGTTGCTTTTTCAGTGCTGCAATTACTTTAGGATGACGATGTCCGATGTTAGTAACAGATACACCGGAAATCATATCCATGTATGCCTTTCCTGCTTTATCGTAGATGTATATGCCTTCAGCATAATCCACATCGATCAAAAAAGGGAAGGGGGATGTTTGTCCTAAACGCTTAAGAAAAGTATCCTTTCTGGTCATAAGGAGAAGAAACTAGGCTTTACGAGCCAGTACCTTTTCAGCTGCTGTAATAACATCAACTGTATCAATATGATATTTGGTCATTAATTCGTTAGGAGTTCCACTTTCGCCGAAAGTATCATTGACTGCCACATATTCCTGAGGAGCAGGAGTGTTCATAGCCAGTACTTGTGCTACGGAATCTCCCAAACCACCATTTCTCATGTGCTCTTCTGCTGTTACTACGCATTTTGTTTTTGCAACAGATTTCAAAATAGCTTCTTCATCCAGTGGTTTTATCGTATGCATATTGATAACTTCAGCAGAAATTCCTTTTTCGTGAAGTGCCTGAGCAGCTTCGATTGATTTCCACACAAGATGTCCGCATGCTATGATTGTTACGTCTGTTCCTTCGATAAGAACATCTGCTTTTCCAATTTCAAACTTCGCATCCGGTTTAACAAAAATCGGAACTGAAGGACGACCAAATCGTAAATAAACAGGACCTACATGATCTGCGATAGCAATTGTAGCCTGTTTGGTCTGATTAAAATCAGCAGGAACAATAACGGTCATGTTTGGCAGCATTTTCATCATACCGATGTCTTCAAGAATCTGGTGAGTAGCTCCGTCTTCACCTAATGTTAGCCCGGCATGAGAAGCACAGATTTTGACATTCTTCTGAGAATAAGCAATGGATTGACGAATCTGATCGTATACACGCCCGGTAGAGAAGTTTGCAAAAGTTCCTGTATATGGGATTTTTCCTCCTATAGTCATTCCGGCAGCGAGTCCCATCATGTTGGCTTCAGCAATTCCTACCTGAAAAAATCTTTCCGGGAACTCGTTCTGAAAGGCATTCATTTTTAATGAGCCGGTCAGGTCAGCACAAAGTGCAACAACATTCGGGTTTTTCTTTCCGATTTCAAGAAGTCCTTCTCCAAAACCTGAACGGGTATCTTTATTCCCAAAAATTTCAAATTCTTGCATGCTACTAAAAATTTAACGAAGTTGTTTTATTGGATAATATTCTAAAGTCTTTTCTATCAGTGTGCAATGTATTCATTGCATTCAGAGGACGGTATACAATCCGGTAATTACCCGGTTGTAAGTTCCATGTGTCGGATTGTGCCTGTTCATCAAGATTGGCTACCCACTCCATTTCATTGGTGTTAGTAATCAGGAATAACTGCCCGGATATCTTTTTACTTGTCGTATACAACAGAATTCCCGGTGCCGGAATATTGATCGTCTTTTTACTACTCTGGTTAATCTCTACTGTTTGGTAAATCCGGGGAAGAGTCATAATCTCCAGATCGTACTTCCCTACGATATAAGCATCCTCTTGATTCATTTCCTGCACGTTCAGTGTTTTACTTTTTCCGTGTTGCATGACACGCGTCTGAACAGGGTATTCCCGAAGAGCATTGGAAAAGCGAACATGTAGTGTTCCTCTTGGAGCATCAATCTCAATAATGTTATGTTGATTTCGCTTGATAGTAATACCACTTTTAGATACGACAGGAGTAGTAAATACTTCGAGATCGTATGTTACCCGATCATTGATTACTAATGTATCAGGAAGACGGAATTTATTCAACGTATGTGTGTACGAATACAAAGGGATTTTTTTACCGGACTCATACAAGTTAAATGTCACGTCTGTTTCAGAAGGGGTGCCATAGATATCGTTCAGATTAACCTGAACCGTAGTTGCTATTAAAGCACTGTTTATAACAGTGGTTAAAACGTTGGCAAACGAAGTTCTGTTATTCGCGTCCAGATAGGTTCCGATACAATCAAAGTGATTGAGGTATTCCATATCAATCCCGATTCCAATAACAAAAGGACGAATGGAAATTCCCTTTGCGCGAAGTTTATCCGCTATTACACAAGGATCATGATCACATGCTTCAATTCCGTCGGTAATAAGAACGATGACATTTCGGGCATTTTTATCAGGAAAGTCATCTGCTGCTGCTTCAAGACTACGGGCAATCGGGGTCGTTCCCTTAGGAATGACTCCTCTGATTTTTCCTTTTATCAGATTGTGATTGCCTTTTGTGAAAGGAACTTCAAGCTTGGTGTCTTCGCAATCCTGATAGGTAGGAGTAATTGGTGACTGATGACCATATATACGTAATCCGAGTTCTAGATTCGGAACACCACGCAAACTGTCAACCGCTTTAATCAATAGTTCTTTGGCAATTGCAATACGTGTTGATCCGTCCCATTTTGCATTCATACTGTTGGAGGCGTCAAAAACGAAAAGAATTCGAGTTAACTCATCCGGTTGAGCATAGCTTCCCAACGAGATGCAACTAAACAGTATGACAAAAAAGGTTTTCCGCATCTAAAATTAATAATCCCCCAACGTTTCTTCCAATTGTCCAAGCGCATTTTCAAGTTGCTCGGCATTTGGAGCTACTCCGTGCCATTTGTGAGAGCCCATCATGTAATCAACTCCTTGTCCCATTTCTGTTCTCATCAAAATGACTACAGGCTTTCCGTTTCCTAGCTTAGACTTTGCTTTTGACAATATATCTTTAATCTCATCAATATTATGCCCATCCATTTCAAGTACTTCCCAACCGAAAGCCATCCACTTTTGTGCCAGATTTCCAAGTGACAGGACATCATCCACGTCTCCGTCTATTTGTCTGCCGTTGTAATCAACTGTGGCAATAATATTGTCTACCTTATTGGCTGCAGCGTACATCGCAGCTTCCCAAATTTGCCCCTCTTGTAATTCTCCGTCTCCGTGAAGCGAGTAGACAACAGTATCGTCGTTATTTAACTTTTTAGTCAAAGCTGCTCCAAGTGCACACGAAAGACCTTGTCCAAGAGAACCTGACGCCATTCGAATTCCCGGTAATCCTTTATCGACACTGGGGTGTCCCTGAAGACGGGAACTAAGCTTGCGGAATGTGGCAAGCTCTTTTACGTCGAAATAACCTCTTCTTGCAAGAACACTATAAATCACAGGAGAAATGTGTCCGTTTGAAAGAAAAAACAAATCTTCATTTACCCCATCCATAGAAAAATTTTCAGGAGTAATTCTCATAGTATCAAAGTATAACGTAGTCAGGAAATCAGCGCAACCTAATGATCCACCCGGGTGTCCGGAATTAACTGCTGCAACCATTCTGACAATATCACGTCTTACCTGTGAAGCGATTCGTTGAAGTTCTGATGTCTGCATAAGGATTATTTCAATAATATTTGTGCAAAGTTAGTGTTTTTGACTTACTATTTCGTTTTAAACAGAATAATGTATAAACAGTTTATTAACGGTAAAAAATGAAGAAAGTTTTATTATTGTTTGGTCTTGCATTTCCTTTTCTTTTGAAGGCACAACAGGATCAAATTGATTATACTTCGGCAAATGATGGAGCTACATTTAGTACATGTACAGGTTTTATTATTGACTCAGGAGGACAGGGGGGACCCGGGTATTCGGATAATGAAGATATAACCATTACATTTTGTCCACCTGATCCGGTAAATGATGAAATTTTCATCCAGTTTAACCTCTTTAATCTGGATGCTGTTGGTGGTTCTGCAGATTCTATGTTTGTTTATGATGGAGATAATACGGGAGCCCCTTTAATAGGTTCGTATGTTGATAATGAATTAGAGGGAATTGTATTGGCTGCATCAGCTACAAACCCGACAGGGTGTATCACAATACGGTTTGTTTCAGATGCCTCAGGGGGAGGAAGGTTTACAGCGGCGGTAACGTGTGTTGCACCTTGTACACCTCCTATTGTAGATGCTATTGTTTCCGGAATTGCAGGAGATAGTATTCCGGCATGTTTGGACGTTCCATTAGATTTTTTGAATAACGGATCGTACTCACCTTCAGGATTTAATATTGTGAGCTATGAGTGGGATTTCCAGGATGGTTCGGCACCGGTTGCTCAGGAAAATGCAACGCATACATTCACCGAGCCAGGATATTACACGCCTCGATTAGTAGTCGTGGATGAGAACGGGTGTGAAAGTATGAACTCTACAGGGTTGCGCGTATATGTTGCGCCACCACCATCTTTTGAAGACTTTCCAACAGATACAACCATCTGTTTGGGACAATCCATTTCTATTGAAGCCACACTCGAAACATATGGGAATACATGGAATGGTTTTCCTAATTCATCTACTATTGCCGATGGATGTGTGGATGATGAACAATACGGAGTTGCACAAGTACATACTCTGGAATTAGGAGGGTATGTGCCCGGAGCAACACTTACGGATATAAATGACTTACAAAGTGTATGCATAGAGATAGAACATTCATTTATCGGGGATTTTGTTTTACAGGTTCAATGTGCTACAGGACAAACGGTAACGCTTCACCAACAAGGAGGGGGAGGTGCTAACCTTGGAGAGCCTGTTCAGGCAGATAATGTAGATTGTGATGACCCTTCTACAATTGGAGTCGGATATAACTATTGTTTTACGCCAACTGCAACACAGACTTGGGTAGATGCTGCTTCAGGTAGTGGATCTATCCCTGCAGGGGACTATGCAGCAGTTGGAGACCTGAGTGATTTGATCGGATGTCCGTTGAATGATGTGTGGACCATTATATTTACGGATAACTGGGCGGCAGATGATGGAGTGATTTTTGGTTTCTCTATTAATGTAAACCCGGCTTTATTAGCGGAGAATATTACAATTGATGTTGTCGTTCCGGAAGATCAGGATAGTTCGTATTGGACAAGTTCTTATCCTTGGGGGAGTATTTCAGATAACAATAATTTATTTCAGGGAACCCCGGATCAGGTTGGACAGTACACATTGAATTATGAGGTGATTGATAACTTTGGGTGTATTAATGATACTTCTTTAGTCGTAAATGTTGAAGAGCCACCTGTTGTTCAGGCATTAGATGATATTCTTGTTTGTAATACAACTGGTACTGATGTTGTTCAGTTGGGAGCAACAGTTTCAGCTAATGGTTTCTCAAATCTGGTATACGAATGGACAAGTCCTGATAATTTGGATAATCCGAATATTGTTAATCCGAATGCTACTGTTACGGGAGAAGAAACCTTTACGATCACAGTGTATCCGCAAGGGGCTCCACAATGTTCTTCAGATGATCAAATGACGGTAACAGTAGCTATCCCTGAGAACTTTGGGTTTGACTCTGATTTCTTTGTTTGTCCAGGAGATGAGGAGTTTCTGTTTGCTGCAGATTCACTGGCGCTTGAGTCATTCGAATGGATCTCAGGAGGATCGGTAATAGGGACGAATTTCTCTAATTATCTTCCTGCCGGAGAGTACCAGGCTTCGCTTGTAGATAGTAGTGGATGTACAAATGATACATTGTTTACCATTGATACACAGGACAAGATCATTCTGAATGATTTTAGTTTAGTTTGTGATGACACATTATTTATGTTTGGTAATCAGGGTGTAACCACAGGTGTATGGTCTGTTTTGGATGATTTGGATGTTACTTTTATCGATGAAAATGACCTGAATACCAATGCTGTTTATGAAGGTATGGGAACTGTAGGTTTCGTATATTCGGAAGATGTTTGTGATGATTCGGACACGACTTATGTTGATTTTAACAGGTATCCATGGACAGAGGCAAGAGATTCTGTATTGTGTACAGGAAGTGTCTATTATGTAGAAGCGCTTCATTTGGAACAAAATGAGACTTATTCCTGGGATAATGGATATGAGGCACAAGCAACAAATATTGATGAGCCAGGTGAGTATACGGTGACTGTTTCAAATTCATGTGGATCATATAGTCATACAATTCTTGTGGACTTTATTCTTTGTGATCTTGAGGTGCCTAATGTCTTTACTCCTAATGGGGATGATTTGAATGATTTCTTCCAGTTGAAAGAGTATGACGGACTTGAGAATTTTGAAATTGCTATTCTTAACCGATGGGGGAATGTGATTCGGGTATATACAAGTCCTGACTTTAAGTGGGATGGTACGAATGAGGCAGGAGAAGAATTAGGAGAAGGTGTTTATTTTTATAATGTGAAAACAGAAACATGGAACGGAGAGATTCTTGAAAAGCATGGTTTCGTTCAATTAATACGAGAGTAAATTATGAAAAAGTTTGTTGCTATTTTGGCTGTATTAAGCCTGGGGTATTTTGGATATGCACAGGAATTAACTGCTCATTATTCAGTGAAAGAGAATTTGTTTAAGACAGAGGCACGATTCAAATCTACAAGGTTTGAAGTCACAGCTACTCAGGAGGAATTTACTAATATGATAAATTATACGAATCCATTGTATGAACACATGAAGTTTACATACGAAAAAGGAGAAGGTAATGTGTATCGTGTAGTTCTAATGTTTAAACCTGAAAAGGATGTGAACTATGCAATTTCTGCATTGAAAAACATGGGTATTGCCACTATTGTAATCGATGGAGAAAGCCATCCTGTAGAAGATCTTGAGGCGCTACGTGCGAATTAATAAGAAGCTGTAAGCTAAAAAACAACTATGAAAGTAAAAGGGGATTCATTATTTGAGTCCTCTTTTTTGTTTCGGTGTGTCTTGTTCTGAATAAGTAGACATGATTTAATGATACGACAGATAGTTTGACGTAAATTAAGAGTTCTACGTAGTCAGCGGGTAGTATATTCGTTCAGGATTTTAGTTAAATCCGGTGAATTAATATATCAGGAGGTTTAAGGATGGTTTAGTATTGAATTGGTTGCAAAATTGTGTGTCGTAGACTATGAGATTTCCATTGTTATGGGTACACCGGAAGCAAAACTTCAGAAGCTCAAGTTTAAATTTTATTTATAACCAGTTAGTTAACTGTTCCATTAGAATGGAACATGTAAATAATAGTCTTACTGCGGAATAAAGGGAAACGAAGAAATGGTTTGTAGAAAACAGCTAGATAAACTTTGCGTATGAATTCATTTAGATAGTGGGAGCATTGATAATGGTAAATAAAAAAGTCCCGGGGAAGAAATCCCGAGACTTTTATCGTTTAACTAAAAAGAAAATCAAACTTTATTCCAGTACCAAATGTACAAAGTTATGTTCTGAAATTTGCTCTAAATCGGCTCCTGCAATCTTTAAGGTATAGAAGTACACCCCTTCAGCACACATTTCACCTGTATTCATTATCCGACCATTCCATGTTGCATTTACATCATCTGATTGGAAAACGATATTCCCCCAACGATTGGTAATTGAAAGACTCATACTCGTCGCGTTTTGAGCGTTCACAGTAAATACATCATTACTTCCATCCCCGTTAGGAGTGAATACGTTTGGAAGGTCATAGGAAAGAGGTAAAATAAGGTTGACCACAATTTCCTGAGTTGCCACATCTGTACATTCTCCTTCAATAGCTGTAAGTGTTACAATATAAACACCTTCCTGACCGTATGTTGTGTTTTGAGAACTCATATCATTTACACTGGCAGTTTCACCATTTCCAAAGTCCCATTCAAATGAGCTTGCATTTTCCGAGTTGTTTGTAAATACGACATTCAATGGTGCATTTCCTGAAGTTGGATCAGCTTCAAACTGTGCAACGGGTTGATTGTTTTGCTCTACAAATACACTGTCATTTATGGTGCAAACATTATCAGAAACGGAGAAGTAGTACCATCCTGATGAAAGGTTTTGCCAAACTGTAGCCTGAAAAGTGTTGGGGCTGTCGGGACCTGGTCCGCTCCACAGGTAACTCGGTGTTCCTTGAAAGTTAGAGGCAACAGCCTGTACAGCTCCATTGTTAACGCCACAATCGGCAGGGTATTGAATGAGTGTATCTATTGATATCGGATACATTGTAATAAATCCATTTCCGATACTATCTAAGTCGTCCGCAGAAAGTGGACATGTTCCGATAGATCCGCTGGTAAGGATTAATTCCTGACTTTCTGTGACATTTTCAGTTGTAATGACAACCTCACCCGATTGATCAATTGCAGCTATACCTGCTACACCGTTTAATGTGTAATTGATAGTGTCACCTTCTATTCCCGAAAAAACAAAGGAGGCATCATCATTAGGACAAACATTCGGATTGTAAGATAATGAGGGGAGAGGTCTGAAGTAAACTGTAACCTCGTCAGTTCGTGTACAAGTACCTAAAGAAGCTCCGTCATCAGCGACTGTAAGAGTAAATACTACTGAGTCATAATTTATTGTCGGAGTAAATGTAGGTGTTAGCAATGTCGGATCATCCAGATCATTTACAGCTTCTGCCGGAACAGATGTCCAGGTGTAAGATGTATTACCTGCATCATCAGTAAATGATCCGTTAAGAAGTTGAGGTTCGCCTACACAGATATTAATGTCAGGACCTGCATCTACAACCAAATCACAGGGAATGACGGCTCCACAATCAGTTGTACCGGTTCCTCCTGTTTGGGATACTGATATACTTGTAGGATCATTAGAATAGTTTGTGATTAGTAGAATATACAACTCTCCTGTTTGAGCATTTGGAATCACGGCTGTTTCTGTGGAAGCAGATGAATAGGAGCAATCTACCTCGTTTGCATCTGTCAAATCATCCGTACAAGGTGCTGATTGACTTGCAAAAGGTCCCCAAAGGATAAAATCTATATCTTCTGAAGGGCTTGTTGTTAAAGTAAAAGTGATAGACCCGGGGTCAGCAATTTGAAGAAAATACCATGCCGGATTAGGCTCAGAACCCAAACATCCGTAATCAGGTCCTGTTTCTCCTGTTCCAGAGTTGGTTCCGGCAGGAAAAGTAATGGGTGAATCAGTACACAAAGGGGCTGCATTGATACAATTGTTCCCCTGAGCGTTAGCGAAAGAAGATATACCAAGAGCCAGTAATCCAATGAGAAAATGTATGTGTTTCATGTCAATTGGTTTTATTTGTTATTATCTTCAGATGCTTTAACTAATTCTTCTCTCTGAATCAGAGCTTTCTGAATGTTCTTTTCCATTTTTTCGTACCAACCTTCTTTAAGTGCTATGGCATGCTCTTCAGGAGTATTTTTTACATACTCAATTTTTGTTTGAACTGCTTTAATATATGAATCAACGTCCGCTATTGATGTAAATCGATCTTTTTGGACACTTGTATTGCTGGAGTTTGATTTAGGTTGTTCCTGCGCGAAAGATGTCGCTAAACACAGTAAAGAAAATATTGAAATTATAAGTTTTTTCATTGTTATATTTTTTACAAATATACTTATTAGACGTTTAAAAAACAGCTAAAGTTGCTTGGGTTTTTGCTTTTTGAGTGGGATTTTTACTTATGAATAATAGTAGAAGGATAGGGGCTTGAAGGGTAGAAAAGACAAAATATTCTTGCAATTATTATTCTTTTGGGATGAAGTGTTGTTTTTGTTCGTTTAACGAGGTAAGCCGATGAACAATAAAGTTTAAAATGAGACTTTGAAAAGGACGAATAAAAAATTTACGAGAATATAAAATTACTTTTGCTGTTATTAGAAGAATAGAAAATGTTTGTAAGTAAAAATACAATAGCTGCATGTCTTGATTACATGAAAGAGCGATTGATATCCCGGTTTAGTGAAAGTGAAATCAGGGGTATCCAGCATCTTGCCTTTGAGAAACGTTTCGGGTTTTCCCGTTCAGATCTGATATTGAATAAAACAGAAGGTCTGTCTGAATCTGATTTGCTTTTTTTCAGAGATGTGGTGAAACGTTTACTGAACGATGAACCTTTGCAATACATTATTGGGGATACGGAGTTTTTTGGACTGAGGTTGAAGGTTGACAAAAGAGCTTTGATTCCCCGTCCGGAAACGGAAGAATTGGTTCACCAGATTGTAAATAAGCGGGACGGTTATGAAGGATTGAGAATACTTGACTTATGTACAGGGTCAGGTTGTATTGCTTTGAGTTTGAAGTCAGCTTTCCCGACGGCAGAAGTTGTTGGAGTAGATAGTGAAGAAGAGGCGTTACAACTTGCCAGAGAAAATGCAGTAAATACAGGATTAGAAGTAGCATTTTATCAGGGAGATGTATTAAAATGGAGAGAGTGTGAGGTGTTGAAAGACGCGAAGTGGGATATTATTGTTTCGAACCCACCTTATATTCCGTTGCGTGATAAGCGAGAGATGCAAGATAATGTTCTTGGTTTTGAACCACATAAAGCTTTGTTTGTTGAAGACGATGATCCATTAATCTTTTACCGGGAAATAGCTGCGTATGCTTCAAAAAGTTTACTGAGCGGAGGTTTGTTAGGGTTTGAAATACATGAGGATCTGGCACAAGAGACGGTAAAGCAAGTACAGGAACACAAGTTTATTCACGTAAGTGTGTTGATGGATTTGCAGGAGAAGGAACGAATGGTTTTTGCTGAAAATGCGTAATTTTCGCCCCGAAAATGACTTTCAATCATGACAAAAGAACAGGCAGAGGATAAGATTAAACGATTAACAGAAGAACTGAATCATCATAATTATTTATATTATGTACAATCAGAACCTGAAATTTCTGATTTCGAGTTTGACATGTTGTTGAAAGAATTACAGGAGCTGGAGGCTTTATTTCCTGAGTTTGCCGATGAAAATAGCCCAACAAAACGCGTAGGTGGAGATATAACAAAGAAATTTCCTTCGGTTGTACATCGTTTCCCAATGCTTTCTTTGAGTAATACCTACTCAGAGGAAGAAATTACCGATTGGGAGGCCCGGATAAAAAAACTGGCTCCGGGAGATCTGGAATATGTTTGTGAGCTTAAATATGATGGTGTAGCGATAGGGATACGATATGTTGAGGGTAGGCTTGTTCAGGCTGTTACTAGAGGAGATGGAGCCCAGGGAGAAGATATTACTGCAAATGTGCGTACAATCAGAACAATTCCTCTTCAACTCAGAGGTGACTTTCCTGAAGATTTTGAGATCAGAGGAGAAATCTTTTTCCCGTTGGAGAATTTTCATGCATTAAATAATTATCGCGAAGAATTAGGAGAACCGTTATTCGCTAATCCAAGAAACACAGCGTCAGGTACGCTGAAATTACAGGATTCTTCTGTCGTAGCAGAAAGAGGTTTGGATTGTTTTTTATATGGCGTGTATGGTGCTGACGGAGTAGAATCCGGACATTTTGAAATGGTTCGACATGCGGGAGACTGGGGGTTTAAGATTCCTCCTGTTAAAGAGCGATATATTGAAAAGCATACAACCATAAAAGGAATTATGGAGTTCATCCATTTTTGGGATAAGCAACGAAATGAATTACCTTTTGAAATCGATGGAGTTGTTATAAAGGTAAATAGTTATCAGCAACAGGATGATCTGGGGTTTACAGCTAAGTCTCCCAGATGGGCAATTGCGTATAAGTTTAAAACAGAGAGAGTTGAGACGATTCTTGAATCGGTTGACTTTCAGGTAGGGCGAACCGGGGCAGTTACACCCGTTGCAAATTTACGACCTGTAGCATTGGGAGGGACTACCGTAAAAAGAGCCTCTCTCCATAATGCTGATCAAATAGAAAAATTGGATTTACATATTGGTGATGCGGTATATGTGGAAAAAGGAGGGGAGATAATCCCGAAGATCGTAGGGGTGAATACTGAACTTCGCCAATCGGATGCGGAAAAAGTAAGTTTTATAGAGTTTTGCCCTGAATGTAGGGCTGAGTTGATCCGTCGTGAGGGGGAAGCACAACATTTTTGCCCGAATGAATTAGGCTGCCCTCCTCAGATAACAGGACGGATGGAGCATTTTATCAGTAGAAAGGCAATGGATATTGACGGAATGGGAGCAGAAACCATTGAATTACTTTTCAAAAAAGGCTTAATACGAGATGTGGCAGATATTTATAACCTGAAATTCGATGATCTAGTCAAACTGGAACGGATGGCTGATAAGTCTGTCAATAATTTGTTGCAGGGAGTTGAAGCCAGCAAGCAAATACCTTTTGAACGCGTTTTGTTTGCGTTAGGAATCAGGTTTGTAGGAGAGACTGTCGCAAAAAAACTGGCAAAGGCCTTCGGGTCGATTGATAAACTGATAGCAGCTTCTTTTGACGAATTGATAGCGGTGGATGAGATAGGAGAAAAAATAGCGATGAGTATCCAGTATCATTTTCAGCAACCGGAGAATATCGAAATCATACGTCGTCTTCGGGAAAGTGGGCTCCAGTTTGAGATGGAGGAGAAAGAGTTGGTATCTAATCTGCTGGAAGGAGCTTCAGTAGTTGTATCAGGAGTTTTTGAAACAGTAAGCAGAGATGAACTGAAAAAGCTGATTGAGGATAACGGGGGGAAGAACGTGGGGTCAATTTCATCAAAGACTACCTATCTTGTAGCGGGTGAAAATATGGGGCCCGCAAAACTAGAAAAGGCAACGAAGTTAGGGGTTCAGATAATAAGTGAAAAAGAATTCTTAACCCTAATTGGTAAAGCCTGATGGAGGTTAGTAATATAGAAGACTGGAAGCGTGTTTTGTTTATTCTACCCGTGTTAAATCATGCGGAACAGGAAAAATTTCGGGAATTATTACTGGAAATGAAAGATATGAATTCCGGGCTACAGCTTGATACTATTGTTTGGGAACCGGATAAGCGAAAGTCAGGGGCAAAGAATCATGTTCGGCTTCCAAATGAAATGAACGGGACGGATTTCTCCCTTTTCGGGAAACTCAAAAATGAACATTTGAAGCATTATTTCTCAGGAGACTTTGAAGTTTTGGTAGTTTTTCCTTTTGAATTTCCAGATAAAGTACGAAAACTATTGCGAAAAACAGAAAACAGGCTAAAGATTGGATTTACTCCAAAAGAAGATTTTTACTCGGCAGTATTTTCAGATAGTAGCAACCAGTTCTCTGAAAAAGTAAGATTATTCAGAAAGTATGTTCTGAGAAGATAAAAATATTTCAAAACTTTCGCCAACTTTGTATCAGTTAGGTATTAAATAGATTCAACGTATGAACGCTAAACGTTTTTCAGGAGTAGGGACAGCTTTGGTAACCCCTTTTACATCAGATTATTCAATCGATTTTATTGCTTTGCGAAAATTGGTAGAGTTGCAACTGAATGGGGGGACAGATTTTCTGGTCGTACAAGGTACTACTGGGGAGTCTCCGACATTATCGTCAACTGAAAAACAGCAGGTCCTTGAAACGGTAGCGGAAGTAAACAATAAACGACTTCCGATTGTTTATGGCGTGGGAGGAAACAATACAGTTGATGTTGCTGAAAAAATCAAGCAGGTTGATACGTCACTTGTGGATGGGATTCTTTCCGTATCTCCCTATTATAATAAGCCTACACAGGAGGGGATTTATCAACATTACAAGTACATAGCTGAGGTATCGGATTTACCGATTATTTTATACAATGTTCCGGGGAGAACCTCGTCGAATGTAGTAGCAGAAACAACTTTGAGACTTTCTGAAATTCCGTCAATTGTTGCTATGAAAGAAGCTTCCGGAAGTTTAGAGCAGATCATGGAAATTATTCGTAACAAACCGGACGATTTTCTTCTTCTTTCGGGAGATGATGCACTTACATTACCGATTCTTGCGTGTGGGGGAGACGGAGTTATTTCCGTTGTCTCGAATGCTCTTCCTGAAAAGTTCTGTAAAATGGTACATGCAGGTTTAAAAGGAGATTTGGAATTGGCACGTAAGCTGCATTATGAACTGTTGCCTGTTACCGGATTGTTCTTCGCAGAAGGAAATCCCGGAGGAGTTAAAGAAGCCCTGGTTTTCAGAAAAATAATGGAGAAGTATATGCGCCTTCCTCTTGTTAATGTTTCTTCTGATTTGTCAGGAAAAATTGTGGAAGAAATGAAGACGTTGGTATAAGTTTTCAGGAATCGTACTTGTTTTCAGTAGCTTTTAGGGAATTGCGTAACAAAAGTGCAAACTAACGTTATACAGCCAAAATTCATACCTTTAGGGCAAAAATTGAACAAGGTACATGTCCATATTTAATGCAGAGAACAGTCTTCGCTTCCTGAAAGAAGTTGAAGCCGCAAATAACATCGTAATTACAGCACACAAATCACCTGACGGAGATTCCATAGGGAGTTCGTTAGGAATGTATTTCTTCCTCAAATCTTTAGGAATTGATTCTCATATTTGTCATCCGGATCCCGCTCCTGAGTTTCTGTCCTGGCTGACGGGAGCTGATCAGGTGCATAGCTGGCAGCAGGAAAATGAGTTTGCCAAAGATCTTTTTGTTAAAGCAGACCTTATAATACATCTGGATTTTAATGCTCCCGGACGTGTAGGAGAGGATATGCGACCAGCTTTGGAAGAAGCGACAGCAAAGAAAATAATGATTGATCATCACCTGGATCCTGATGAAGACTTTTTTGATCTTTCATATTCTGATCCTTCTTGTTGCTCGACCAGTCAAATGATTGCCGAACTTATTATGGCCTCGGGACATGAAGATAAGTTGAACGCCCTGATCGGTACGCCACTCTATTGTGGAATTATGACTGATACAGGTTCATTTCGATTCCCGTCAACAAAACCGGAGACACACGAGATTATAGCAAAGCTGATTCGGGCGGGAGTCAAACAATATGAAGTACATGAAAATGTATATGATACCAATACTATTGATCGGATCAAGCTGAGAGGATACGCCCTGGCTGAAAAAATGGAAATCTGGGAAGATCTGGACACGGCAGTTATCTCTCTTACAGAAGAAGAAATGAAACGCTTTAACTATAAAAAGGGAGATACCGAGGGACTGGTAAATGTAGCTTTGTCTATTGTTGGAGTGAAAATGGCAGCTTATTTTTCGGAAAGTGAAGGATTTGTGAAAATTTCTTTCCGTTCCAAAGGAGCGGATAATCCGGTAAATGAGATAGCGGCAAAATATTTCAGTGGTGGAGGACATAAAAATGCAGCCGGAGGAAGATGGGACTTACCGATAGAAAGCGCTGTGGAACGATTTAAAAAAGCATTAAAAAATGAAATATAGCTTTTGCGTATTGCTGGGTATAGCTTTGATACTCCAGAGTTGTGGAGAAGAAGAAAAACAGCAGAATATTGAGTGGACAAAGGAGCAATCCGTTGAACTGAATAAGTCCTGGTCAGAAGACGAAGAATATGTAATCCAAAAGTTTTTGGAAAGAAGGCCGGATTGGAAAATGACAGAGTCAGGAACAGGACTTCGTTATATGGTGTATGAACATGGAGAAGGAGATTCTGCAAGAGCAGGTTGGTTTGCAAAGGTAGAATACGAGATCAGTTTATTGGATGGGACTGTTTGTTACTCATCGGATTCAACGGGTGCCGAATCTTTTTTGATTGACAGGAGTGAAGTGGAAAGTGGGCTTCAGGAAGGAATTAAGTACATGCGGGTTGGTGATCGGGCAAAATTGATTATTCCAAGTCACTTAGCGCATGGTCTATTAGGGGATATGGATAAAATTCCTCCTTTGGAAACGGTTGTTTTTGATATTCACTTAATTGGTTTGAGCCGATGAAAAACGAGAAATTAAGTTTTTTGCTGCTAGTAGTTTTAGTAGTCACTTCCTGTAATTTTTCAGGTGTAGATAAAAAAAAGGATGAATCATTTCGTGAGAACGGAAAATCAATTGAAAGTTCGGATTCTACTGAACAGACAGTTTCTGATGTTATGCCACCAAAAATTGAAAAAGCCCCGATTGATACACTTTTTCTGAATAATGGTATTTATATCGTATACAAGGAGAAAGGTAGCGGAGCACAGGTAAAAGATAATGATGTTATTTGGATAGACTATACCTGTCGACTTACGGATGGAAGAGTATTTGATACCAACGAGAAGTTGGGGAAACCCATACCGTATATGGTCGGATGGGGATTGCAGACAGAAGGTTGGGATATTGCCATTAAAGAATTAAAAGAAGGTGATGAGGTGGATATATTTCTTCCGGCGAAATATGCGAGAGGGGAAAAAGGAATCCCGGGTGTCGTTCCTCCTAATGCAGATAATTTGATTGCGCTGAAAGTGAATGAAATAAGTATGCCAGATTACACTGTCGATGGTGTAGAGGTATGGATCATCAATAGAGGAAAGACACAACCAGATGTAAAAGAGGGCGACGAAATTCTGATAGACTATTTTGCACACGCTAAATCTAATCCTCGTTATGATAATTCCTTTAAGAACGGAGAACCATATCAATTGAAGATTGGGGGAGGAAGCAACCTGCCAGGATTAAATATGGCACTTTCGAAGGCGAAATTAAGTGATAAGCTATGGGTTCGGATTCCCTCCAGACATGCTTTTGGAGCAAAGGGAAACCTCAATTTGGTTAAGCCAAACGAGAGTATATTTTTTGATTTGCGTATCCTCAAAATTTTGGATGCTAATTAATTGATTATCCATATTCTTCTATACAAAAATCAGTTGGATAAAGTAGTATACATCCTAAAACTAAAAAAGATTGCTATCTTTGCGAAGTTTTGAATTTTAATGAGCTCGGGGTGTAGCTCAGCCAGGTTAGAGTACACGTCTGGGGGGCGTGTGGTCGGAGGTTCGAATCCTCTCACCCCGACTTTTTAAAATACTTGAAAATCATGCAGTTCACTATTCGATTTACTCTGTTTTTTATCATTTTTGCTTCCGCATTAACGGCTCGATCTCAATATGTACTGGATACACTGGATTCTGAAAGAGGTCCGATGGTTATTTATTCAAATTATACCTGGGAATATCTGGAGGATATGCACTTTGACGGTATCATGAATAGCTACCTATACGATATTCTTGCGGCAGATTCCACCTTGAATTTTACACATGATTGGGACACGGAAGTTTGCTATCCTTCCAATTTGCAAAATAGTTACTCAGATCTGAAAGACACAATCTGGTTGTGTACGGTAGATTCAATGTATTCCGAATTTGTGATGCCATTTGACGGAAGAGTGACTTCTCGTTACGGATGGAGACGAGGTCGTCCTCACCATGGAATTGATATTGGTTTGCGAACAGGAGATACCGTTCGCGCTGCCTTCTCAGGTAGGGTACGCTATGCTAAATACAATGAGTCCGGTTTTGGTAATCTTGTAATTATTCGCCATTACAATGGTCTGGAGACATTTTATGCACACTTATCCAAGCATATGGTTGTTCCCAATCAATTAGTAAATGCAGGAGACCCTATTGGACTGGGGGGAAATACAGGTAGGTCGTACGGCGCTCACCTTCACTTTGAAGTGCGGTTCTTTGACATTCCGATCAATCCGGAACGAATCATTAATTTTGATAAAAAAGAATTGGTAGATGAGAACCTATTTGTACATAGCGGACTATTTAAAGGAAGTCCTTCTTACTCCTCATCTTCGGCCAGTTCTGCATCAACATCAGGCGCGACCTATCACAAAGTGCGCTCAGGCGATACATTGGGACATATTGCTGCCAAATACAGAACTACTGTGTCGCGTTTGTGCTCGTTAAACGGGATTCGTCAGACGACTATTCTTCAGATAGGACAGACACTTCGTGTTCGTTAAAAAAATCACAAAAATTTGTTTGCCACTCTTTTTTTTCGTAAGTTGTATCCATGGATACGTGCGGATATAGAGTTGTGTTGTCGATTGACGGAGGGGGAATCAGAGGTATTATTCCTTTGATTATGTTGGATCATATCGTAGAGAATTTTCGAGTGATAGGTCATGAAGTTCTAATCCCTGATTTAGTAGACTTATTTGTTGGTACTTCAACCGGGACCATAATCAGTAGTGGTCTGATGTTAAAGAATCCTGATGGTTCGATGAAATATTCGGTAAGAGATATGCTGAATATGTATATGAATCGGGGACACCAGATTTTTAATAAAAGTAATGGGAATAGTTCTCATAGATATGTTTATCCTTTCCGATTGGTATTGGAGTCCAGTTTTGGGAATTATCGTATGAGTGATCTGAAACATAACTATATGTTCGTTAGTTATGATCTGGTTGAAAACTCACCTTATTTTTTTAAGAACAATACAGAAGAGCAAAACGCTACGGAATTGTCCGAGGTAATTATGGCTTGTTCTGCTGTACCCGGATACTTTCCTCCTGTTCGATACCGGGATCGGGAATTGGCTGACGGAATGCTGACAGCAAAGAACCCAACGAAACATGCGTACGAATATGCGAGGGAGTTATTTCCGAATGATAAGCTATTAGTAATTTCTTTGGGAACGGGATCTTGTGTAACGAAGAAAGCCGACTGGATAGATAGCGAGGTGGTAAAGACACATTCTTACATGAAGAAACAGATGGACTTTGATCAAAATCTGATGTATGTGCGTTTACAACCTGATTTACTGATTGCAAACGAGAGTATTGATGATACTTCGGATGAAAATATCTCCGGTTTAGTTAATGATTCTGTCAATTATCTTCGCGCTGCAACCCCTAAATTTGATAGGCTTTTTAATTTGATGACAATAAAATTATCTGCCTGATTCTAATCAAACGTTTTTTTGCTTATTTTTGTTTGGATTTAATCTAAATAAATGGAAGCGAAAAATCTTAATGGATTGGAAGTTAATTATCCGCTTTTTTCGGAAGACATTCCTTCATTTGATGGAGGATGTTGTGGAAAGAAAAGTAAGTGTTGTAAGAACTATAAGAAGAAGGGGAAACATTGTAAGAAGTGCCCTAAAATATAGGTTCAGAACGAGTTGGGTAATGTTACTTATTCTTACCGAAGTGTTACGTTAATTTTAACACGGGTCGCATTTTTTTGATAAAAAAAACAATTTTTTTTTGTATCAGATTGATTATGATGTACTTTTGCGGTCAAAATAAAACGTAACATCATGAACAAACTACTACTAGCCACCAGTATTTTTATTTCAAGCTTTTTTGTGTCTGGGCAGACTGACTGTCCACTGAATACCTCTGAATTCCCTTTTACCACAGACGATGATTGGGCACTTTACAGTTGGTCGGCAGGATTGTATATGCCTTTTCAGCTGGGTGGGGCACAAACACTTACAACGTTATCTTTTCGTTTAGATAATCATTCCCCGTTTGGATCCTACACCTACAACAATATTCGAATATATATGCGACATACTTCTGTGAATAATTATAGCAGTTCTCCGGGGTACCCGGGAACAGCTGGTTTTACACAGGTCTGGTCGGGAAATATGACCTTCAGTTCAACTGGAGTTTACACATTTGTATTGTCCACAGGTTTTGTTTACGATGGTATTCAGAACCTTGAGCTTCTAATCGAAAACAGGGGGGGAAGTGATAATACGGATGAAGAGCCCTGGTTCGATCGGACGAATAATGCCGGATCAGGAGTTTATTCCGGTAAAGTAGGGTGGGGTTCAAGTTGGAGTAGCGCAACGTCTTCAAGTCAGAACAGAACCTATAACCTTCAGATTAACAGTGTAGATTGTGGCGGTTTTCCTCTTCCGGTTAAGCTAAAAGATGTCACAGCGGTTTGTGAAAATGATAATAAAACGATACTAAGATGGACAACTTTTTCTGAAAGTAACAACGATTACTTTTCGATTGAAAGGTCAGTAGATGGTATTTCATGGAGAGAAGTAGGGCGAGTAGAAGGAAGCGGAACGACAAATAATAGTAATACGTATGAGTTTGAAGATGTATCAGACGATGAGGAAATCATGTATTATAAACTCTCACAGACCGACTTTAATGGAGAGGGCGAAATGTTGCGAGTTGTTACAGTAAATTGTGCTCGTGAAGAACGTTTATTTGCCTATTTAAATACGTCTGATCACACACTTGTAGTAGATAGTGATGAAATCAGTGGAGTCAAAATAATTAATTCAACCGGTCAACAGGTAGAGTTGTCGGCTGTTGATACAGGAGATCAGGTAGTCTTTGAAGTATCTTCGCTTCCAAAAGGCTTGTATATTATTTGCGTTACTGAAGAAGGAAGTCAAAAAATGCAAAAAGTTATTATATTCTAACTATCGGGTTATCCGAGAAAGCGATGTCGTTCCTTCTCGGAAGGAAGTTGGCAGGTTTCCTGTTTATAGATTTTCTTTCTGTGTTTGGCAATGAGGTTATATACACTATCCCGAATGATAACCGGGATTAGTAATAATATTCCTGATAAAAGTTTATGCCTTTTCAGATGCTTTCCTATTCGGAGTGCACCGGTTGAACGGTAATGAAAATGTTCATTTTCAAAGAAAATCAGAGAAGATAAGTCGGGCAAAGGTTCTCCTTTCTGCAAAAAAAAGTCACTTGCAAAATCAGATTGAAGCGAGGCGAAATATAAAAAAGGTTCCTTTTTATTATGACGCAATATATACATTACCGATCGGTTACAAAAACCACAATCGCCGTCATAAAAAACGATTCTATGAAAATCATTCATACCCGCTAAAATACGAATAAGTTTTATTCCATTGCTTAACAATTCTTATCTTAGTCGTTGTCGAAATTAATCAGAGAAATAGAAAAACAGATTTGAGGATATGAAGAAGATCGGTGTATTGTTATCAGGATGTGGAGTGTATGATGGTGCGGAAATTCATGAGTCAGTTTTTACAATGCTTGCTATTCAGGAAGCGGGAGCAGAATACGTTTGTATTTCAGTAAATAAACCGCAACACCATGTTGTGAACCATTTAACTGGAGAAGAAATGAAAGAAAGCCGAAACATGATGACAGAGGCTGCGCGTATTGCGAGAGGAAATGTAAAAGACATAACAGAAATCGACCCTGCGGATATTGACGCTTTAGTAATTCCGGGAGGATTCGGATCTGCAAAAAACTTTACATCCTGGGCATTTGATGGTCCGAAGGGAATGGTTTTACCTGAAGTCAAATTGTTGATCGTTAATATGATAAATATCGGGAAACCGGTTTGTGCACTATGTGTTAGTCCGGTTGTTGTGTCAAAAGCTCTTGAAGATTCCGATATTCATGTAACCATGACTTTGGGAACAACAGAAGAGGCTTCTCCTTATGATATTCAGGGCTTCTCAGATGGGATCAAACAGACAGGTGTAGAACCTGTTTTTAAAACGGTTAAGGAAGTACAGGTAGATACGGTAAATAGAATTGTTTCTGCTCCTTGTTATATGATGGACGCAAGTATGATAGAAGTAAGAAATAATATTAAGTCAGCTATTGAAGAAACAATCAACTTAATTGAAGCATAGCTATTGAAGCATATATACAAAGAGAAACGGGGCGGTTTTTAACCGCCCCGTTTTATTGTGAGTAGTTATTATTTTCGAACAAGGGTAATAAACCCGTGTAAATCTTCAGAGTTTCCGGAGTAATACTTCAACGTTATTTTATAGAAGTACACGCCTTCATGAGAGTCATTTCCTCCCATATCCTTCCCGTTCCAGAAGCCTGAAATATCATTGTACTGGTAGACAAGATTTCCCCATCGATTAAGAATAGAGCATTCAAACTCCTCTACGCAATCAGCGGTTACAAACCAGTAATCATTCACATCGTCATTGTTAGGTGTTAATACGTTCGGAACAATTACTTCTTCAATTGATGCAGCTGTATGAACTGTGAACAGATTCTCCAGAATACATCCGTTGTTGTCTTCAACTGTCAGCGTATATTCCCCTTCAGAAAGATCTGTAAATACACCTTCTTCTGAAGTAAGTGTATTGTTCAAAAGGAAAGAGTACGGTGCTTCACCTCCGAAAACCTGTTCAACAATAATTTGTCCATCATCAAAACCGCATGTGGCTTCAGCACTGAAGGCTGTAATGCTCTCAATACCATTCGACGGATCAACTAAAATATCCGTTTCTGTGTATTCACATCCTTCAGCATCTTCTACAGTAACCGTATAGTTACCTGAGGCTAAATCAGTAAATTGATTTGAGGAACCAAAAGAACCGGAGTTGATCTGATAAGAATAGGGTTGAGTTCCTCCCGTTACCGAGGTAACGGAAAGTGCACCATTATCAAAACCACATTCGGTTGACTCGGTTGTAATTACAATGGCTTCGATACCATTCGATGTGAGCGTAACAGAAGTGTCTCTTGTACAACCTCCGCGGGTTACCGATACAGAGTAGGTGTCCACACCAAGGTTGTCAGCTGTGGTTGTTTGATTATCTGTTATTCCTGTATTGGCAGACCAGTCAAACTGATAAGTACCTGTTGCCGGACTTGTTGTGACACTAATACTACCGTCTGTACCGTAACAAACAGGATCAATACTGGTAGCTTCAATTGTAAAAACATCTTCGTCTACAGTCACCGAAAAAGTGGCAGTACAACCATTGGCATCCGTTACGACTACCGTATAATTCCCTGCACACAGATTTAAAGCCGTTTGAGAGGTTTGGGATGCCGGATCATCCCACTGATAACTAAACGGTGCTGTTCCGGTTTGTGGGGTAACTGTTGCAGTTCCGTTGCAAAAACTGATTCCGGTTTCAGCAAGACAATTAGAAGGATCATTACAAGTGGCTAAAGAAGAAGTTCCAGCTCCATTCCATGTTCCTCCATCCGGAATTCTTCGAATAGACTGCCCGATATGAGATCCGGCGTCCAGAGTACTGACGTGATTTTTGTTTGCATCAGGAATTGCATTATAACTATCCAGAGTACCGGAAAAACTACAGTTTGATTGGGGAACACAAGGTGTACCATCTAAATCAGTTGTATTTCCCATTCCCCATCTTACTGCATCCTGTGGAACTCCCTGAGCATCATAAAAAGCAAACCATCCTCCGGCATTTGGGAACCAGAGACGTTGTGTACCTGTTCCCACACAAACTCCGGGATCGGTAATATTATAAGGTACAATTAATTCGACAACATTCCCTCCGTTTTCAACCAGAAGCTGTGAGGGCACCGGAGAGGCGTTCACTCCTCTTATCAACGCGAATCCCAATGGTGGTACAATCGTTCCCTGAGGGATTACGTAACCTCCTGAGTTTGTCCCACCAACACTGCCAGGAGCACTGTTCCCCAGATAGTAACAGGAAATGTCAACTGAGTCACACCAGTTAGGATTGTAAAGTTCGATCCACTCACCCCGTCCGTTTCCGGAACCACCTTCACCTGATATGGATCCGTCTCCACTGCTTGGAGAGATCATTAGCTCATTAATCATGATAGAAGGTCCATCATAATTACAGGATAAACAGGCCGAATTCGGTTGTGTATCAGTATCTGCAGTTATTGCACCTCCGGATCCCGGAATAGTAATAACTGAGCTGGATACTTCACAACCACTATCATCAATAACAGTTACGGTATAATTACCACTGCTAAGACCTGTAAAGTTAGCTCCCGGTTGAGTAGTCGTTCCACCATCTAAACTATACTGATAGGGCGGTGTACCTCCGGAAACAGTGACAGAAATAGAACCGTTTGAAGCAGTACATGAATTGGAGCCTGTTATTTGTATATCGTCAATAACGGGAGCACCATTATTACTAATAGTTACATTCTCCGAAACATCACAGTTGTTATCATCTGTTACAACAATAGCATAGTTGCCGGCAGATAAATTACTGAAGACATTAGATGGTTGAAAGGTTGTTCCTCCATCAATACTGAAAATTAACCCGGTTGTAGCACCTGAGGTTTGAATCGTAATTTCACCATCGTTTGCACCACATGATGCAGGGGTAACCTGAATATCATCAATAACAAGGTCACAACAATCTGACGAAGGACTGATTGTAATCTGATCAGAAGTACTGATACAACCATTGGCGTCAGAAGCTTCCAAAGTATAAGTTGTGGTGGTAGTAGGGCAGACCGTTGGTGTTAATGTTGTTTCATTGGTCATATCAGTTACCGGAGTCCATGCAAAATCCGCTTCATAGCTAATTTCAGGATCGTCAAATGTGATACACCAGCCATTGAAAAAACCAAACCCAATATTTGCGTCAGTATTGACTGTTAATGTCCAGTTACCTTCTGTACTGCATCCTGTGAGGTCGTTGAGCGAGTTTCCGTTTGTTGGCAGAAAGTCACCATCATAAGGATTGGTTCCAGTATTGATTGGCTGGGCAGCCAGTAATGTAAAGCAGGTCTCCTGACCAAAGCTACTAAGGTTTTGACCGGACAAGTCTCCGGTTGTTACTAGCTGGACAGATTGCCCGGAAGGACAAGAGAGTGAAATGTCAAAACTGGATAAATCAACAGTTGACGGAGGAAAAAGGTTTTGTCCGAAAAACTGTAATCCGGTAATACATACAGAGGTGATATAATCTGAAGTAACTGTAGCTAAATTTAACCCGGTGACATTAATTTCAATAGAGTTACTTACCATACCAAAAGCTCCTGTGATTTCCTGAATGGTACCATCGCAAAACTCTTTTATGCCTGCAGGGCTGACAATCACTTTGGCTTCGGCATCGAGATCAATACATTCTCCGGGACAAAATGTGGTATCTTCTCCGGCATCAACGATAAGTACAGGATCTTCCACAACAATAGTTATTGTACTATTACATGTTTCTACTCCATCCGTAATAATAGCTTCATACGAAGTTGTTGTCGTCGGACAAACCT